>NZ_JAAHIH010000007.1:300000-434456 GCF_010671925.1 Moorena sp. SIOASIH
ATGGCAGTAGGGTTGCCAAGAGGAAGTACACGCCGCGAAACCTAGGGTCACTGATATGCTTGTTTGGCAAATCATTTCCCTCACCTAGAAAGGTCTGCACGATGAAAAAGTCCTGGATTTTGTCGTGGCGGAAATACCATTCTTTTCGATCATTGCCTGCATGATCAACAAACAGACGGGGAAATACCATTTTGTAGCGTTCCATGCAAATCAGTTCTTCAAACCATTTGTCAGCTGGTATAGCTACCTGATCTTGCAAGCGCATCTGGTAAACTGCCTCAGCAAATGCCTCTAGGGGAAATTTTCTGAGATAGAGTTGTTCATATTCCTCTGCCATATTTTGGTACTGCTGTTGCTGCAAATTCAGCAAGTCTGGTTTCTGCCCATGGGCTATCATCTGACCCACTATGGTCAGGTCCATAGGGTTGGACAGCATCCGACGCACAGCTATCTGTTCTTCTTCTGATTGGTACTGATGTAAAACGGTGTCAATATACTTTTCGCAGGCTTGTTTGTACTTTATACCCGAGATGGGAGCATCTGGGGGCAGAATTTTATAGCGCGATAGTAAAAATTCCTCAATCTGCTTAGGTTTCAATGGTTGCAGTACATAGGTCGTAGCGCAAGAGGGGGTCTGGCACTCCATGGATTGGGTCCCGATGATAATATTGCCCTTGAAGTAACTTTCCACAAAACTGGTAATCTTGGCTCGTGTGTCTGGAGTGACTTCATTGAGTCCATCAATACAGATATCAATGGCATCACTGTAAATCAGGTCTCGCAAAAAACCAGAGTCTTGGGCGAATCCATGAAGTTTTGCTTGAATCGCTTCGATCACGCCATTAGCGCATTTTTCAGCAGGTAAATAGACAATGATTCGCTTAGATGATTTCACTAAATACCGTAGAAACATGGATTTCCCTAATCCTGATTCCCCTTCCAGGACAATGGGTAATTCCAGATCCGGTATTGCTTCTTGAATGGGTTGCGTTATATTTTTTCCCTTCTGCTGGACTTCCAAGTTAGGAAAGTAAGCTTGCTCATCAAAGTTTTCTAAATCCGCATCTGACAGCAAGGATTCCTGGAAGGGGGCAAATAACTTCGAGCGTAGAAAGGGAATCCAAGTTAGGGCTATGCCTACGTACCCCAGTCCAAAAAACTTCCGCACCGAGGGATTCCAAAAGAAGATAGCTTGGACTTGGGGGGATTTGGGATAAACCAGTATTAGTCCAAACCAAAACAGCATATGAGTTAGCCAGATAATCACCCCTTGGCTAAAAATTTTCTGATAACTACGAGAATCCTGTTCTTGCTGGAGATTATCAAGACCACCACGCACGGTTTCGATCCATCTATCCTGGAAAATTTTCTCCGTGTCTTGCTCTAGCCTTTGAATAACTGTTTCAAATTCCAGTATGGATTGTTCCAATTGCACTTTGGTGAGCTGCTTCCTCTGTTTTCCAACCTTAGAAGAAATTTCGACAACGGCAGAGAGGGCGGAATAGCGAACATCTATAGATTCATCTTTGAAAAAGACATCTATTAGGAGAGGGACAGCCTGAATCCCTTCCGTTCCCATCTTTCCTAGAGCAGAGGCGGCATAATAGCGAACATAAACTGAGTTATCCTCAAGCAACTCAATTAATAGAGGCAGAGCATCCTTAGCTGGCTCTCCAATTTCCCCTAGTACCTCGGTAGCGTAAATCCGGATCAGAATAGATTTATCGTTTCTGAGTTGCTCAATGAGCTGGGAAGCAACATCTTTAGTTTTCTCGGCAATCTGCTCTAGAGCATTGACGCTAGTCCTGCGAACCGAGAATGTTTCATCCTTTAGCGCTTCAATCAGGTAAGGTACAGCTGACTTGGCTGATTCTTTTTTATTCCCTAGGGCATAAGCAGCGTTAGTACGAACCTCAGCAGATTGATCCTTCCTCAAGACTTCAATGAGCTCAGGTACAACCTCATTGGTTTTCTTTCCCAAGTTCCCTAAGGCATAAGCACCATTGGCCCGAACTTCAGCAGATTTATCCTTAAGTGCATCAATCAGATCAGGGATAGCTTCATAAGATGCTTCTCCCATCAATCCCAGAGCAGAAGCGGCTTTGGCACGAACTGCCGCTGACTCATCGTTCCTTAGGGCTTTAATCAACCAAGGGACAGCTTGATCCGCTTCCTCTCCTATACTCCACAGAGCAACAGCAGCTCCCTCCCGAACTGCAGCAGATTTATCCGTCTTCAGGGCTTCAATCAGTAAATAGACAGATTTTGGACCACATTGGACTATAGCTTGTTTAGCGGTTGTATTGTTTATATCGTTGAATCTGGCGATATTAGTCTTAATCTCTGCTTGAGTACACCCTTGAGCTAAGGCAGGACTACAGGGCAGCAGTAGCAATGAGCAGCCCAATAAAAACACCTTGAGCACTGAGGAAGTGGGTTGTTTGATGCACCTAATCATAGAAGTTCTCCAAGGTTTCGTGAGTATAGATACAAGCAATCTCTTCAAAAATCCAGTTTTATGTCTCTCAAGGGCTATAAAAGTACCCTTGGGGGTACTCTTGAGGATTCCGCACTCCCTGATATAGCGCTACGCGCAAGTCAGAAGTCAGAAGTCAGAAGAGAGAAAACAACTATGACTAAGTTTCGGAGTTTAGGAGCGATGCAGCGCGGTCTTGGGGAGCCAGTGCGGTCTTGGGGGTTCCCCCCATGAGCAACTGGCGTGGTTTCCCCCACTCGCTATTGCATCAAGACAATGTCCTGACCTTCATGGGTAGTGCTATATCCAGTCCGGAGCGCCTAAGTATTAAGTTTTAGGTAAGCTATCAGCTATCAGCCTATGGGCTACAGATGCTGCTACTTGAGGTGCTATCCGCTAAAGGCTGACGGCTGACAACTGACGGCTGATAGCTTACTGTTTTAAATATTAAGTTTTAGGAATATTAAGTTTTAGAAATATTAAGTTTTAAGCATTAATACTCAAGAATTAATACTTAAGTATTAATTCTTGAGTATTAGGGACAAGAGGCGTAGTTGAGGGCTTCCGTGCTTTCCGAGGAGCTAGCAAACTTGGTCAGAACCTCCTTAGCCTATAACCTTAATCACTGGATAGGATCTAATTTGGTTTTTTTTCTTAACATTTGACTTTTTTGGAAAAAAGTGTCAAAATAGATACAGAAATAAAAATTGGAATTGAATAAACATTGAGGTCTCTGTCGGCTCAGTGGCTCTCAACTCAGATGTCCTGAAGTAGATCAGCCGTAGAGAATCCAAGAAAGTAATACCTAGGGCAGGCTTGCCTAACCCTTAGACAGAATTCCTCACCTGGCCAAGCAACTTATTAAGCAATTCTTGGCCAAGCAACTTATTAAGCAATTCCATTAAGTAATCTGATTAAGCAATCCAATCGGAGGTATTCGAGCAATGAAACTTTCTTACCGAGGTGTTAGTTATCAAAGTGAACCATCTACCCTAGAAGTATCTGAAGGGGAAATTGGTGGAACTTACCGGGGTCATAGCTGGAAAGTTCACCGGATTAAGCATAATCCTTGGCGTAAATCATCGGCTAACATGACCTATCGTGGTGTTAGCTATAAAAGAGGGTAGCTATTAGTATCACTAGTTTTGTTTGAGTCAAAAAGTGCTGGGTGCTGGGTGCGTCAAGACCTCAGGGCTGAGTAAACATTGATCACATATTACTCAAGACTAAACATTTCAGTACTAAACATTTCGGTACTCAGCATTTCAGTACTCAAGATTTCAGTACTAAACATTATTTAAAGCAATCAAGACTATTGAAAAAAGTAGTCTGAGATTATTATTAGTCAATCGGAGGGGTAATAGATATGAAACTTAGGTATCGTGGTGTAAGTTACGACGCTGAACCCTCTTTACTAGAAGTGAGAGAGGGGGAAATTGGTGGTGTTTATCGGGCTCAGAATTGGAAATTTCACTATCCCAGACACATGCCTGAACCGCCACCGGTAAATCATCTGAAATGGCGTGGTGTTTATTACTGCACTGGTAATGCAACTGTAACTAATTGTGATGTAACTAATTCTCAACCAGTGGCTAAATCGATTTCTACTGTAGCTGCAAAGACATCGATTGCTCGCCACCGGCTACAAAAAGTCTTGAATGAGAGCAGAAAAGCGCATCTGGCTACGATGCGCCAAACTTTGGAACATCGTCTAGAGGTAGCTAAAGCTAAAGGTGATCAGAATCTGGTCAGGCTTCTAGAAGAGGAGTCAAAGCAGATGCAGCCAATCTAGTTAGTTAAACCAGATACTCTCACAGGTCTTGGCGAGTTGGCTATCCACAAATCTCTAACATCAGACAGGGCGATCCACTGCGATCGCTTTTTTGATGCTTTGATTTTTGATGCTTTGATGACTTGCGACACTCTGGTAGGGCAATATTTGTAACAATTGTCTTACATGAAGCCCGCGCACAGGTAAATCTATCATGCTGAACTCTTATCGTGAACACGTAGCTGAACGGGGAGCTCAAGGAATTCCTCCCCTACCCCTAAATGCTGAGCAAACATCCCAACTTTGTGAACTGCTGCAAAATCCACCAGCTGGGGAAGAAGAAGCATTAATGGCTATGTTACGCGATCGCATTCCCCCTGGAGTTGATGAAGCAGCTTATGTTAAAGCTGGGTTTTTAACTGCGATCGCAAAAGCAGAACTCACTAGTCCTCTGATTTCCCCCCAGGGTGCTGTAGACCTCTTGGGTACTATGGTCGGAGGCTACAATGTCCAATCCCTGGTTGAGTTACTCCAGTCTGATCAGACCACCTTAGCAGCCGAAGCGGCTACTGCCCTAAGTAAGACATTACTTGTCTTTGATGCCTTCAATGATGTTATAGAAATTTCCGATGTCAATGCCTACGCCAAGCAAGTGATCGATGCTTGGGCCAATGCTGCCTGGTTCATCCAGCGTCCCAAACTCCCCGAAGCAGTTACTGTGACTGTATTTAAGGTACCCGGAGAAACCAATACCGATGACTTATCCCCGGCCACTCACGCCACCACTCGCCCAGATATTCCGTTACATGCCTTGGCCATGTTGGAATCTCGGATACCGTCGGCTTTAGATACTATTGCTAAATTAAAACAAAACGGGTATCCTGTGGCTTATGTTGGGGATGTTGTTGGTACTGGTTCATCCCGGAAATCGGCAATTAATTCCTTACTTTGGCATATTGGTGAAGATATCCCCTATGTTCCCAATAAGCGGGCTGGGGGATATATCTTAGGTGGCAAAATTGCCCCGATCTTCTTTAACACTGCTGAAGATTCTGGTGCATTGCCCATTGAGTGCGATGTTTCAAAAATGCAAACAGGGGATGTGATTACCATCCATCCCTACAAGGGTGAAATCACTAACCAAGCTGGGGAAGTCATTTCCACCTTTACCCTCAAACCCGATACCATCCTCGATGAAGTCCGTGCCGGTGGACGGATTCCGTTACTGATTGGGCGATCGCTTACGGATAAAACCCGGGAAGCCTTGGGATTAGAACCAAGTCCCCTGTTTACCCGTCCAAGCATACCAGAAGATACAGGCAAAGGCTTCACCTTAGCCCAGAAGATGGTCGGTAAAGCCTGTGGCTTACCGGGTGTTCGTCCTGGTAGCTCTTGCGAACCGATCATGACCACAGTTGGTTCCCAGGATACCACAGGACCAATGACTCGGGATGAATTGAAAGAACTGGCTTGTCTTGGTTTCAGTGCGGACCTAGTCATGCAAAGCTTCTGCCATACTGCTGCTTATCCCAAGCCCGTTGATGTCAAAGTCCATAAACAATTGCCCGACTTCTTTGCCTCTCGTTCTGGTGTAGCCTTGCGTCCTGGGGATGGCATTATCCACTCTTGGTTGAACCGGATGTTATTACCTGATACCGTAGGCACTGGTGGAGACTCTCACACCCGTTTCCCCCTAGGCATTTCCTTCCCTGCCGGTTCCGGATTAGTCGCCTTTGGTGCCGCTTTGGGAGTCATGCCCTTAGATATGCCGGAATCTGTGTTAGTGCGTTTCAAAGGTGAATTGCAGCCAGGGGTAACATTGCGGGATATTGTCAATGCTATTCCCTATGTGGCTATTCAAAAAGGATTGTTGACGGTAGAGAAGAGGAATAAGAAAAATGTCTTCTCGGGACGGATTATGGAAATAGAAGGATTGCCCGATTTGAAAGTTGAGCAAGCCTTTGAACTTACTGACGCTACTGCGGAACGGTCTTGTGCTGGCTGTACCATTAAGCTGGGAGTAGAAACAGTATCTGAGTATTTGCGTTCCAATATCGCCCTACTCAAAAATATGGTTGCACGAGGCTATCAAGATGCCCGTACGATCATGCGTCGGGTGGCCAAGATGGAACAATGGTTGGCAAATCCGGTACTGATGGAAGCAGATCCAGATGCAGAGTATGCTGAAATTATCGAGATTGACTTGAATGAAATCACCGAGCCGATTGTAGCGGCTCCCAATGACCCAGATAATGTGAAATTGTTGTCTGAAGTCGCAAGCGATCGCATTGATGAAGTATTCATTGGGTCTTGCATGACTAATATTGGACACTACCGTGCTGCAGCCAAAGTCCTAGAAGGGGAACCCCCTGTTAGCACTCGGTTGTGGATTTGTCCCCCTACCCGGATGGATGAGAAGCAACTCAAAGAAGAAGGGGTTTACGGTATCTTTGGCATAGCTGGTGCCCGGACTGAAATGCCTGGATGTTCCCTGTGCATGGGGAATCAAGCTCGGGTTGCTGATAAAGCGACTGTATTCTCCACCTCTACTCGTAATTTTAATAATCGTATGGGTAAAGGTGCCCGAGTCTACTTGGGTTCTGCTGAATTAGCAGCAGCTTGTGCCTTGTTAGGTCGGATTCCCAGCGCTGAAGAGTATCTCTCAATTGTAGCCGAGAAAATTAATCCTTTTGCTAGTGATTTGTATCAGTATTTGAACTTTGATCAAATCGCTGGATTTGAAGACGAAGGACGGGTGATTCCTCTCGAAGAAATGCCCAAAATTGAAGATATTTTGGGTATCCCAGCCGGAACCCTTAAATAGTTGATTTTGAGTTTAGTTTAGCTTAGTTTTCGGGTGACCTGTTGGGTTCACCCGATTATTTCTATGACGTAAGCTATCAGCTATCAGCTATCAGCTATTGCGCATTGCGCACGCTAAGCGAACGCCCTACCTTAGGGGAACGAGGTTTATTTTCAGCTGACTGCTGACTGCTGACTGCTGACTGCTGACTGCTGACTGCTGACTGCTGACATTGAGCGCAATGAGGTAGCCTAGTAGATGGCACGTTTTTACGCAGAAGAAGTTAGGCGAGGGAAAACCCCTCATAATAACAATGCTTGACTTGACTAAAATCCAATCCATTGCTGAATCCTATTCTCCCCAAGAACTATTTGCTGCTTTAGTTTGGCAGCGCCGATTCAATCAGTTTGATGGCCCAGAAGTTATTACTGACCTTTCCAAGCACAGAGATTTATGGGCAAGCTTTCTGTTTACCAAACCAGTCTTTGCACCAGATGAACATGGCTTAAGTTTTGGTGGTTTGCTAGATACCCTGCTGGCAATGGCAAACTATCGTCCAATGCCAGATAGCAGCATTATTCATTTTGTGGCCTATCCAGCAGATACCTTATACATACTTGCAGAAAATCAAGATACCAAAGTTTCCCAACTAATCGATTTGGGTAAAAAATGGCGAGCTGACTCGGTAGAGGTAACTGATGGCACAAACGAAGAGTATAGTTACCGACTCAAACGCCGATTAAGATACCGATACGAAGGGGCATTATGGGGAGACGATATTAAACGTGATCGCGATGCAGTTGTTGTTTGCTATTGGTGGGATTGAACTGTATTTAAGCAATCAGCTATCAGTATTCAGCTATCAGTATTCAGCTATCAGTATTCAGCTATTGGCCGTAGGCCACGCTACTTGAGATGCAAACAGCTTTTGAATAATACAAGCTGACCGCTGAGGGCTGACCACTGACTGCTGATCGAATATGCCAGGAGGCGGACTTGAACCGCCGACACGAGGATTTTCAGTCCTCTGCTCTACCAGCTGAGCTATCCCGGCTTGTCTTTTTTCGGCTTGTCTTTTTTGACGCCTTATTAAGTCTAACAAACCTAGTCTGGATTGGCAAGTAGATCAGAAAATTTTTTTTTGTGCGATCCAGCCCTTGTGGCACAGGCTTCTAGCCTGTTCCCTGCTCCCTGCTCCCTGCTCCCTGCTCCCTATTCCCTATTCCCTATTCCCTGTTCCCTATTCCCTGTTCCCTATTCCCTATTCCCTGTTCCCTACTTTGCCAGAAGTCTAGTATATAACCAAATCACTCAACCACCCTCAGCCAATGTTTTCCCTAACTCAAACCAGTACCCGCCAGCGAGAAATCCTAGAAGTTGTCTTCCGAAACGGTTGGGATTACATGCGAGGACTCCTAACGGGCAACAAAAATAATGACGAACCTCAACTCCCCCCTCCCGCTGTCCTTCGTAACATCTTAATCAATTTAGGTCCGGTGTACGTTAAGTTAGGACAACTGCTGTCTACCCGTCCCGACCTATTACCAGGAGCCTATGTGGAAGTCCTGACTGACTTGCAAGCCAATGTACCACCAGTAGCCTGGAGTGAAATCGAAAGCCTGCTACAGCAAGAACTAGCCAAGCCAATCTCAGAAACCTTTACTACCATCAATCCCCAAGCCATTGCTGCTGGTTCCATTGGTCAAGTCCATCGCGCTACCCTCAAAAATGGTCAAGACGTGGCTCTGAAAGTGCAACGTCCTGGGATTGACCAGATAGTTGCCCAAGATATTGCTATCATTAGGGGCTTAGCGGAGTTAGTCTCTCTGACGGAATTTGGTAAGACTTACGATATCGTTGCCATAGCTGATGAATTTGTTACTGCCCTAGAAGCAGAACTGGATTTTACCCAAGAAGCTAACTATACCGATAAACTCCGCAGTAATCTATCTAATAGCCGCTGGTTCGATTCCCAGCAATTAGTCATACCAAAGATTTACTGGGATTTGACCAGCCAAAAGCTACTCACCATTGAGTGGCTGGAAGGGGCACCTCTGCTATCGGCGCAATTATCACAAACTCAAGAGGGCAAAGATACCCAGACCCAGCGACGGGAAATTACCACCCTGTTATTTCGGGCTTTTTTCCAGCAGGTTTACATCGATGGCTTCTTCCATGCTGACCCCCATCCAGGAAACATATTTTATCTGAGGGATGGTCGTGTCGCTTTATTAGACTGTGGCATGATTGGACGCTTAGACCCCCGCAGCCAACAGATTTTGACGGAGATGCTCTTAGCAATTGTAGATTTAGATGGCAAGCGATGTGCTCAGTTAACCCTACAACTATCTGAAGCCGGTGAGTCGGTCAATTTATCTGGCCTGGAAAATGACTATGACCGCATGCTGCGCAAGTATTACAACCGAAGCCTCTCCAAAATCAATTTTAGTGAAGTGTTTTATGAGATACTGCAAGTCTCGCGAAATAATAAAATCCGCTTACCGGGTAATATGGGTTTATATGCCAAAACCCTAGCTAACTTGGAAGGGGTTACCCGTGGATTTTATCCCGAAATTAACCTGATCGACCAAATCACCCCCCTGATTACGGAAGTGTTTCGGCGTCAACTCCTGGGAGATAATCCTCTACAAACCCTTCTCAGAACGATTTTGGATATCAAAAGCCTGTCATTGCGATCGCCTTCTCAAATCGAATTATTTTTAAACCGCGTCAGTTCCGAAACCCTCAAGTGGAATATTACTGTCCAAGAGCTAGACAAACTACGTTTCAGTATCGATGATTCTGCTAATCGACTCTCCTTCAGTATTGTAGTCGGTTCCCTGATTATCGGTGCAGCAATTGTGGCTTCAGGAAGCCAAACTCCCGAGATTTCTGTGGTTACTAATATCCTGTTTGCTGCTGCTAGTTTTTTAGGATTGTGGCTAATTGTCAGTATTTTGCGTTCGGGACGGTTACGATGATTTGATAAGGGAGTAGGGAGTAGGGAGTAGGGAGTAGGGAACAGGGAATAGGGAACAGGGAACAGGGAATAGGGAACAGTTGATGCTCCCGTAGGTTGGGTTACGCTATCGCTAACCCAACTAAAGTCTCACGCTTTGTTGGGTTTCGTTGCCTCAACCGCTCCCTAAGCCATGATCTTTTGTCAGTCAACCACTATTACCCCTCCAGCCCAAACAGAAAAGTGAAGCTAGCGGATTAGTCTGTCATATTCATCGTGGTCACCTATCCAAACCCAAATGAAGTCAGAGCCATCCTCTATTGCTAATGCTCTGTGACTCAATCCAACACGTATTGACCAATATTTTTTACCCACCTTTTTAAAGTTTAGAGATGGATGATATCGGTCTGCTTTGAGCAACTCATAATTTTTTCGGGCTAGACCTTGAACAGCTTCGGGTAGTGCGTAAAAACGCTTCCAAAATTGCGGTGTTGTTCGATGCACTTACAAATCCTGTAATTTTCCTTCGGATTTAGCTGTCATTGCTTCCTCAAGTAAGAAGTCTAACTTACCATCGGCGATATCAGCTTCAAGCTGTTTATCCCAGAGTAACCAGTCTCTTTCAGCAAACCACTCTCTCAAGCGCACGAAATCTTCCTTAGAGAGAGCCTCAATTTCAGCTTGAATCTGTTCTATTTTTGTCATCAGTAATAACTGACTGCAATACTGGTGAGTACACCTCTATAGTTTAGCATAAAAATCAAGTTTATCTAGGCTATAACTCTATTCCTTGAAAGGTAGAAGTATAGTTTTATATCATGTTCGGATAATTAGTTATAAAAAACCATTACCCTTTAAACCTTACTCCCTTTCTTCTGCCTTCTGCCTTCTGCCCTCTGCCTTCCTAAGTCAGCTTATCCCGCAATTTTTGAAGATTCTCGCGGCAAGCGATAGTCCTGGGATGATTTGACCCTAACTTTCCTTCAAAAATCTCCAAAGCTTGGACAAAAAGAGGTTCGGCCTCGGAGTACCTTCCCTGATTATTGTAGAGTTTAGCCAGACTGTGGAGGGAGTTTGCGAAATCTGGGTGTTGTTGACCGTATAGTTTTTTCCTCATCTCCAAGGCTTGGACAAAAAGAGGTTCTCCCTCCGAGTACCGTTCCTGATTCCTGTAGAGTGATGCCAGATTGTGAACGGACATAGCGACATGTGGGTGTTGTTGACCGTATAGTTTTTTCCTGATCTCCAAGGCTTGCAGAAAAAGAGGTTCGGCCTCACAGTACCGTTCCTGATCAGAGTAGAGTTCTGCCAGACCGTTGAGAGATTGTGCGACACGTGGGTGTTCAGTACCTACAAGTTTTGTGAACATCTCCAAGGCTTGGACAAAAATAGGTTCTCCCTCCGAGTACCGTCCCTGATTCCTGTAGAGTTCTGCTAGATTGTTGAGGGAGATAGCGACATCTGGGTGTTCTTGACCTAGGAGTTTTTTCCTCATCTCCAAGGCTTGGACAAGAAGAGGTTCAGCCTCAAAGTACCGTCCCTGATCCCTGTAGAGTGATGCCAGATTGTTGAGGGAGGTGGCGACAGATCGGTGTTCTTGACCGTATAGTTTTTTCTTCATCTCCAAGGCTTGGACAAAAAGAGGTTCGGCCTCACAGTACCGTGCCTGATCATAGTAGAGTAATGCCAGATTGTTGAGGGAGATAGCGACAGATAGGTGTTCTTGAACGTATAGTGTTGTCTTCATCTCCAAGGCTTGGACAAAAAGAGGTTCGGCCTCCGAGTACCGCCCCTGATAATGGTAGACTAATGCCAGATTGTTGAGGGAGGTGGCGACATCTGGGTGTTCTTGACCGTATAGTTTTTTCATCATCTCCAAGGCTTGGACATATAGAGTTTCTGCCTCGCAGTACCGTCCCTTATTCCTGTAGAGTAATGCTAGATTGTGGAGGGAAGTGGCGACAGCTGGGTGTTCACTGCCTAAACGATTACGGGTAAGCTCTAAGCCTTGCTCTAACCAGGGTAATGCCTGCTCATAAGTCCCTTGACCTTCGTAAAACCAACCCAGACCCTTGAAAGGTTTGCATAAATCTTCATCCTTGAGCCAGTCTGAGAGTACTGTAGCAACTTCTGTCAGGTGAGGGATGGCGGGAGTAGCTGCATCTATATCCTTTTGTGTCGGTACCTGAGGAATTTTATCTGCTACGGCCACCATTGCCTGAGCAAATCCCTGCTTGAGTTGATCAGCTCGATCGCACAGTTCCATTTTGTTTCGTAGGAACTCTCGAATCAACTCGTGCAGCTGGTAGATTCCCTTATCCGTGCGCCCAAGTAAATTCAGTTCCAACAGACTGTAATCTCTAATATCTTCTAAATCTTCTGAGTCTTGGTCAGGCAAAGAATTTTCCACCAATTTCCAGGGAATGGGAGCCAAAGCAAACAAACTCAACAAACAACCCAACTGCTGGGCATCTTCATCTAGTTCAAGCCAACTCAACTCAAAAGCAGCTGCTACTCCCCTTTGTGCTGTCATAGTAGCAGCTGGTTCTTTTAGCGATCGCTGTTCCAGATGCTTTTTTTTCAACCGCTGCTGCATATCTGCCAGGGATAAATCTTTTTTATTTTTTAAATATCGCCCCACCAATTCCAAACCTAGGGGCAGATATCCCAACCATTTGCAGAGTTTTTTGGCTTCTTCCAACTGCCGGTTTAGTCTTTCTTCCCCGATTAGGGATTCCAATAACTCCAAAGCCGCCTTTTCCGAAAGCACTTCCAGTGGCAACATTTCAAAAGACTCTGCTAACGACTGCTTCCTGGTAGTAATAATTATTTTAAAACGGGGCTGATTTGGAGGCAGATAGGGTTTAATTTTATCAAATTCAGTAACATCATCCAAAATCACCAGCACCAAATTATCCGATGGCTGCCAATTGTCCCAGCACCATTGAGCCTTTTGTTCGAGAGTCAGAGGTTTTCCTGCTTTTTCCTGGGGTACTTCCAAGTTCATTTTGAGTTGGGCAAACTCTACAATTTGAGTCCCTAAATCCACATCCCGCGCCTGCAGCCAGCAAACCCCACCCAGATAATTTTCCCGGTAATAGTTGAGGGCATATTGCAGGGCTAATTCAGTTTTACCGATACCACCCATGCCAGAAATAGCAGAAATCACCACCCGTTCTCGTTGCTGTAGGCGCTGGTGTAGAGTTTCCAGTTCACTTGAGCGTCCAACGAATTTGGAAACATGGGTGTGGGGCAGATTTTGGGGAATGTCTTTTAAACCTAGTCCATCATCAACTTTTTTTTTTCCTCTTCTTCTTTACTATCAGGATTACTATCAGGATTAACTGCTGCTTTCGGTTGAATCGGTGCCAGAGGAGTTGTTACAGCAAGTTTCGCCCCCCTAGCCCCCCAACTTTGGGGGGAAATTGAGTTAAAGTCCCCCAGAATTGGGGGATTTAGGGGGCTTGTCCCTAAAGGTAGTGAGGTCAATTTATCTGAAAACGGCTGTAAATTCTGATTGACAAACCGCTTTACCTGACGGTATATTCGATTCTTTTTATCATCTACTTTGCAGATAGAGATATGGTCAACATCCATCGGGATAGGAATAACCCCCTTAATACCAGGGTCAGCACTGGTTTGATTCACCACTAAAATCCCATTGGTAGGTCTGGTTTCGCAGTAAACCAGCATCGGGATTTCGCTAAACTGGTGGTCATTGCGATACAAAAGATTCAGTTCCCGTAAGCGAGAATGGTGTGCCTCCAACTCCTCAACACTGACAGTGGTTCGTAGAATCGTGCCAATATAATTAATCCAATTTGCCACATCAGAACCAGAATGAGGGGTAGACAGGAAAACAATTCCCTTGGTCCGAGATGCGATCGCTTGCCATTTGCCAAAATCCCTAGCACTGCGCAGCATCTGTTTAACCAGCAGTCCCCCCATACTGTGAGTAACGAAAATTATTGGGCGATCGCCTATCTCATAGCTATCCAGTAGATCTAAACTATTAGTCGCCCGGTCTACCAGAGGCATAGAATTACCCTTCCATCTAAATGGTTCTACCTGATAAGCCAGAGACCAAATTCCCACATCTGATAAATCTTGCCCCAGCCAAGCAGGCCAAAAATTATTATCATCTCGCCGTTCTTGCGGGTGCCAAGTACCCCGGGCATCACCCCCAAGTCCATGGACAAAAATGACATCTCCACAGCGATCGGGGTTCTGAGCACCAAAAATTTCAATTAAATCGTTAGGATCACTCACAGACTAGCTCTCCAGGAATAAAGGTCATTAGACTTCGTGGCAGTTGTCGGGAACAGGGAACAGGGAACAGGGAACAGTGGACAATAATTGAGGCTAACAATATAGCACTACCCATTAAAGTTAGGACATTGATAAGCGCGTTTGTATCTGGGTTGTAAAAACACGCATTGCTGTAAAAGGCAAAAGGCAAGAGGCAAGAGGCAAGAGGGGAAAGAGATCTAGAGTTTTATTGTCCAATAAAAAAAGACCATACAGGTTTACATCTCAAATACAAACGCGCTTACTAGCTGAAAAGCTGTTGTAGTCAACTTTTGCCTCTAGCATGCATGCCTCTTGCCTTGGGCGTAACCCTATAACCCTGAGCCTCAGCTACTGTGCTGGCATCGGAGGAATTGACACCCATGGGGTTAATCGCCATACCCTTACCACATCTTGCTATTTCATAGATTAGCTACCAACTGAGTCGAGAGAAATCCGGAAAGTGCCAATCAATTCTCTGTCTACCCCATATTCCTAAGCATATGCGCTACGCCCATTAGCTGATAACTGTTCGCGTAGCGTGCGCGTAGCGCATTAGCTGATAGCTTACATATTTGTAAGCATTCAGCTATCAGCTCTCAGCTCTCAGCTCTCAGCTCTCAGCTCTCAGCTCTCAGCTTTGAGCTTTTAAATAAGCGATGCAGCGCGGTCTTGGGGGTTTCCCCCATGAGCTATTGCATCAAGACAACAAGTAAGCATTCGTTTAATCTTTGTTACGTCAGCTGAATGCTGACGGCTGACGGCTGACGGCTGACGGCTGACGGCTGACGGCTGAATGCTTACACATATTTTTTTATTTAATCAGAGAAAATAAATTTTTTTAAGAAAAGTAAAAACTTTCCGGATAATCAATAATTATGAGTTTTCAATGTAAGTCAGTATTATCCCTATTTCTCTAACTAAATAATAGTTATGGGTTAAAAATTTTTCAGTAGTATTTCTAATTTACAACCATCTTTATAGGCGGTTAGTTTAGAACTATGAAACGAGTTAAACACTAACTCAATTCAGGATAAACTATCAACTCACAAAGCTCGAAAAACAATGAACAACAACTCTCTTTCTCTAGGCAAAACTCTCATCAACACAGGTCTCATTTTTGCGGGCTTAACTGCTGTACTGGCCACATCAGCTAACGCTGAATCAGCTATTCGCGGATCTGCCGTAGAGACACGGCCTTCTGGAAGCTCTATCAGTGTTTCCGGTGAGCTGATTTTACCTGAATCTCTCCACTTTTCTGGTCCATTGACTGTTACACCAGCATACACCGGTGCTGGAACAGACACTGCAACTATCGATACCCTCACCCTAGATGGAACTGGAGTTGCGGCAGTCTCGACTACTACCACTACTGACTCAGTAAATCCATTCCTTGACGCTGCTGCAACCGCTCTAGGTGCTGCTACCGCAGTTGAGGATCAAGCAGCTTTAATCCGTGCCGGAGCAGGTACCGAGGGCTTGGGTGCTCTAGAGTAAATTAACAGTCAATAACTCCTCTTCAATCAGGGCAAACGCATCTTAATTAATAAACCCTCTATTAGCTTCAATAGTAAGCTATCAGCTATCAGCTATCAGCAATTAGCTATCAGCTATCAGCTATCAGCTATCAGCTATCAGCTATCAGCTATCAGCTATCAGCTATCAGCTATCAGCTTATGATAAAGCTTGGCCAAAGGCCCATGGCCAATGGCTGAGCGCTGACCGCTGAGCGCTGACCGCTGAGCGCTGACCGCTGACCGCACCTCAAGTAGCGTGCGCGTAGCACATATGCTTAAGTCACACTCAACTGAAAAGCGCTATAGAGTCATAATTTTTCCGTAATCCACATCAATGGTTTACTGTCAAGACTAGTTTAGATGCGTTTACCCTTTCTCTTCAATTACGTTTTCTTGATCATGCCTCCTGGAATTTCTCTGTAGAGAAATCCTAGGAGTATTTTTTATATTTTTAGACAACACTAGCAAAGAAAGAAGGGAACAAGTAGCGTAAGCATTAAGCCGTCAGCCGTCAGCCGTCAGCTTAATGCTTACGGCAAGGGAGAAGCAGATCTAACAGAGATTAAACTAATGTCTACCTCTTTTATTCAAAAGCACCTCAAGTAGCGTGCCCATAGCCCATAAGCTGATAACTGATAGCTGACAGCTGATAGCTGAATGCTTACCAAGTAGCAGGAAACTTTGGAGCAGTAAACAAAAATTATCACAATTCATTTGTAAGCCATCAGCTTATGTGCTATAGGCATAAGCTTTTGCCGTAGCGTGGCCATTTGCGTAGCGTTGCCAAAGGCCAAAGCCTGTGGCTAAAAGCTGATGGCTTACACCAAAAGCAACGTAAGCATATGCGCTACGCGCACGCTACGCGAACAGCAGTCAGTGGTCAGCCGTCAGCTTTGTGGCACAGGCTTCCAGCCTGTGACTTCACGCGACACGCGCTATAGCTGAATGCTTACAAAGCAACTATTTTTTTGTTGCAAAAATTTATAAATTTAATAGGCATATCTAATTTATATACAGCGGTTTGTAATTAATTAAATTACAAAATTATAGGTGTTATTAATCAGGACTTACAGAGCATTAAATAAGCAAAAAAATAACAATCAATATCATCAAAAATTGTACATTTTGTTGAAATGCTGTTACTGGATAATTTTAGGTTAAAATAATGGAGAAAATAATTTTACTTTTTTTTGCAAATTTTTTTGTTCAAACACCAACGTTCCCTACCGATTTTAATAATTACCAACTTTTTGAAAACGTACAATTGGAAGTTAAAGATTCAGATTTTTTGACGTCTTATTCTGATCAGCTTAAAGACTTTAGAATTGATAAGCAGCCAAACGATCAGCCAGACGATAATCTAAATTTATTGGCAATAGAGGTTGCTGAATCTAGGTCACCTGAAACAGAGTCAAGCCCCTTAGCAGCAAAAACCGAAAATCAAGAAATTCCCAAAAAACCTCCCATCACTGACGTTATAACTCAAAGTGCCACCAAGTATCCTTGGATTATTAATCCAACCGATAAGTTAACCTTTGATCCGACATTATTTAGACCAAATAAAAACGAAAATTACCTAGAGACAGAGTTAAGATTCGCTGACGACAATCCCATTCTGAATAGATTTACCTTTGCTAATTTTCCTAAAGATAGTCAATTTTACTGGGTTCTTGATGGCAATACTGTTGTTATAGAGACTCAAGGATTCCAAGGTGGTATTCTCTACCAAGGAAAGTCAAGGGATACTCAACTCACCCAAACAGCGACTGTAGAGCAATCCTTTTGGGGGCTACAATTTATCTCGGCTTTGCCCAATAATTTTGAAGAGTTAGTTGGAGACGTTGAGGTTAATGACTTGGCAGTCAGGGTAATATCTGGAGAATTGATCACTCCAGAAGGAACACGGGCTGGTGAAGTAATCATTAATAGTGGAATTGATCCTAACGATCCTAATGTCACTGTCTTGGAAAATAATGTAATCAATCTTGGCAGTGGTTCAACCTTGAATCGTGACGGTGGAGGCTCTTTATTCCAATTTTTAGATGCAGATAATGCTCCCCGGATTTTGCAAGGTTATCCAACCACCAATCTACAACCTTTGTTAGATAATGGTAATGTCAAATTTGAAGAAGGAGAAATAATTCCTCAAGAGGCTCTACAAGCGGCGGGAATTACCTGGGGAGACCCTTTGACAGGAGAAGGTCTTAATTTCACCGCTCCTACTACATCTATCCCTGGCTCTAAGATTGCACAACCAGGGGGAGGGATGACCAATGATTTATTGAATTTATCTGTCAATCCTTTCCTAACTGAAGAGGAAAGAGATTTTCATTATCTAAATTCTTTACATTGGATTCCCCTTGGTCAAACAGCTACTGAAGTTAACTTGAATCTTGATAGTCAAGACAGTAAGAATTGGTACAGATTTTATATCAGCAAATCTCACAACCGAAGCCTGATTCAGTATGACCCAGTAGATATCAGTGCCAGTTACTCAAGTATTTTTTCCAACCCAGGTATTTCCCTAACCCTATCCTTTGATGGGGACATTGATTCGACCCAAATTGGGAATGCGACTCTGGGAATGGCACTCGGGATAGTTTTTGAATTCCTTGATATCAACAATATAGACAACAGTATTCAAGACGCTCGACAAAAATTTGACAATAACGAAGGATTTGCTCGGTTAAAGACTAGAGCTACTCCCCAACAGCGACGTCAAATCAATCAAAGACTTAATCAAACCTTAGCCAGTACTAATCGCTCTAGTCGTCTCAATCAGGTATCGGGTACTGTGACGTTTCCTAGTAAAATTAGCCCTAACCACTCTAGGATAGTCCAACTGAGAACAGGGAATCACCAGCGAGCCATTGATTTTATTAAAAGAGATATAAGTGATTGGGATCAAGGAGATACGTCTTTTTCTGAACTAACACTATCTAACCAAGATTTTGGTCCATTGGGTTTCATTGCTGGGGTAATTCCTTTGAATAATACCGCGATTACTCCCAGTAACGAATCCTCAGCGGTAGACGTTATTTTGACTAGTCCTGATGGCAGACAATTTGTGCAACAATTTAGGTCTTTTGATAATACTGTCGTACCAATCAACAGTGGTCGAGCATTTGATATAGCATTTGATCGGATTACACTCACCCAGACTTCTCAGCGAAGTATTCGAGACAGAACCTTTGCTGGTTATGTATCTCTACCTACTATAGAAGTATTAGTAGCTGGTACATCAGAAAATTTCAACTATAGTGTCAGCTTAGGAGGTTGGTTTAATCTGGCTCCTAATTCAGCACCAGGGGTTGGAGAAAACAATCCCTCAGAGCTTTCAGAGAATAATGTATTTACCAAAGAACCAACTGTAGGAGTTTATAGCTACGCTGAGGTAAATTGGCTGAATCGACATGTAGCGGTTGACTCAAGCAATAAACCAATAGCCATAATCACTCACGTGCCGTTTTTTAGTATTAATTGGAATAGTTCTGCCAATCGATTGAATCCTTTCCAAATCACAGCCGCCTATTCCTTTTCACGTCAAGGAAAAAGCTTAGGGTATTCAGTGACTCCGGCTATTCTGTATACTCCAGAAGGTCTGAATGCTTTTATGCCAGAAAATAGTCAAGGGGAAGTTGTCGGATATATTACTGGAGATTTAGCAACTGTCGGCGGTTTAAAATCCAAGCTTAATCTAGAGATAGGTAGGAAAGTATTTTATGATGTAGAGCTTTCACAACGAGTGATCGATAATTTTTCTCTAGGCGCTTATGTCAGAAATTTCACCACTACCAATGTGGGCC
Source organism: Moorena sp. SIOASIH (assembly GCF_010671925.1). Taxonomy (GTDB): domain Bacteria; phylum Cyanobacteriota; class Cyanobacteriia; order Cyanobacteriales; family Coleofasciculaceae; genus Moorena. The sequence goes on from NZ_JAAHIH010000007.1 coordinate 319,620, forward strand.
TTGAAAGTCGAGTTTCAGACTTTAACTATGGCGCTATCTTGAGGTACAATTCAAATAATGGTATAGTTATAGATGCTAAACTAGGTACCGGTGACCAGGGATTTGATGCTAGAGTCCAAGCAGGCGCTCAGTTCAAGTTTTAATAGTTAGGAATTAGGAATTAGTTAATTGCAATGTTGAAGGTTTAAAGTTGAAAGTTGAAGGTTAGCTGGTTGAAGGTTAGCTGGTTGAAGGTTGAAGGTTGAAGGTTGAAGGTTGAAGGTTGAAGGTTAGCAGGTTGCAGGTTGAAGGTTAGCAGGTTGAAGGTTGAAGGTTAGCAGGTTGAAGGTTGAAGGTTAGCAGGTTGAAGGTTAGTTGGTTGCAGGCTGGAGGTTGAATCTTGAATTTTGAATCTTGAATCTTGAATTCTTAATTCTTAATTCTTAATTCTTAATTCTTAATTCTTAATTCTTAATTCTTAATTCTTAATTCTTAATTCTTAATTCTTAATTCTTAATTCTTAATTCTTAATTCTTAATAATGAGTGATACCTTTTAATAAAGCTTATTCAATAGTGGGTAGAGTAGAATTAATTCGCAAGAAATTTTCTAAATCTTCATAGGTTCCAGCGTAGGTAATAGTGGAAGTATCATAACCTTTGAGATTGACAGTGTGTTGCTTGAACTTAAGCTCAGACTTTCTGATTTTAGAAAGGTAGCGGTATGTGTCCTCTCCTAAGGCAATATCTAGACCAAGTTCCTTGGTGGCAGATTCGAGGCGAAAAGCGGCAATTACAGTATCCCCAACAGCAGTGTATTCTGGGCGATCGCCACTACCAGTGGTGTTACCAACAATAGCATGACCGGTGTTGATTCCAGTACCAATTCGCAGTGGGAAGGGCAGAGGATATTCCTTAGAGAGATTGGTAGTCATTTTGTTGAGGTCATTGACCGCTTGCAAAATACTCATGGCTTCTTGATCACTGACCCCTTTAGAGCCATGAAACCAAATCGCCATAATCGCGTCACCGATGTATTTATCTACCCAACTGCCACACCTTTTCAGAATTTCTCCAGACTCCCGGAACCAGCTACCAATTGCCACTGAGAGGGTGGTTTCATCTAACTGGTGGGTGAGTACGGTGAAGTTCCGGATGTCCACCACCATCACTGAAATCAGGCGGCGTACGTGCAATATTGACGTTTGGGTATCTTTATCTATAGGTTCGGGTGGTTCAGTTTGATGAGCCTTGGCTGGGCAATAAAACTCCAATTCTGTCTGACCAAAGGTAAGATGATCGCCATTGCGCAAGGTAACAGGAATGCTGACTCTACGCCCATTGACAAATGTACCGTTACGGCTACCTAAATCAATAAGATAGAAATCGCCGTTTTCGGTACACTGCAACATCGCATGGTTTCGGGAAATCCAGCGATCTGAAAGTACAAAATTGTTATCATCACTACGACCGACGGTCCAGCAATTGCTACCAACTAATGGCATATAGTGATTGCCAGAGTCAGTAGGCATAAGTAGGTAAGGGGTGGATCGCAAAGTCACCACAGATATAGGAGCAACAACAGGGTTAACAGAGACGTTGATCATTGCATCAATTTTCCAAGATTTCCCCTGATCAGGGAAGGATAGCGCAGCAGTTGGAGAAACAATAGCAGCAACAAGTTACTAATAAGTTACTAACTAATTACTGCTAATCGAGCTTGAGTGTGCTGCTGTCAAAGACCCAGCAAGACTCATAAGCTGACCCTAGTAGATGCATTCAAAGGATGATCAAGTCATTTCGGAATGACAACGCTCAAAACTAACCTAACCTAATATAAATCACTAAATATAAATAACTAAATGACGAAGGCTTCCTAAGAAGCCCACACTGTACCCCTTAGGGTCAGTGTCTGGAGTCATCATGCTAGGTTAGCTGCCAACCAAAAAAGACTATCTACCACAATTGTACTCAACACTGCTCCACTAAACGTCCACCAATGGGGCTGTTCTTTTGTCAATGACCAAAGACCAACTATTCCTAGCGTAGCAACCAAAACCACTGCCCAGCTAATTCCCCAAGGAGTTTGGACTTGTGCGATCGCATTTTGAAAGATTGGTTTTGCCAGTACTGGCTCTACTACCATCACCTGACGCCAGTAAGTAATTAGATTCGTCAAGTAGAAATAGATGTCGGTCATAGCTGTACCGAATAACGAACCCAAGTAAAACAGATTTCCTACTTTTCCCCAACCCCGCCACAATCCCCACAGAGCAAATGGTAGACCAATTGCCTCTACGGGTAAATGCCATAGAGGTTCAGTGCGCAACCAACCCCAATATAGTGAACCAGCCAGCCAACTCCAGCTAAATCCCAACAGCAAGTCACCCCAGACTTGGGTTGATGGACGTTGGAGCAGTTTTACCCCCAGCCACACCCAAGCCAGGGTGATGGCTAAACTCAACAGTGGGAAAAGGCGCACTAGGGGAGCTTGGAAGAACACTGGTACAGAAACCAAGAAAGAGGCGGCAGCAAATAATAGCCATCCTTGAGGATTACTCACTCCCCTAGGGGGGATCGATAGAAGCAGTTGCCCTGACTGATGGGAATTCCTTGGGGCTAGATCAGAAAACCAAGTATTTTTAAACAAAATTTTGTTATTTATCGTTAATTATCTTTATTGAACTTAATATATCATTACCAATATCCCCCCTGGGGGCATATTGGTAAGGGTAATTGAATGTGGTGGTGTATGGCAAGGGTAGAAATATTTAATTTTTCAATTGGGTGAAGTACAAATTTTTAGGGAGTAGGGAGTAGAGAGTAGGGAGTAGGGAGTAGGGAGTAGGGAGTAGGGAGTAGGGAACAGGGAACAGGGAATAGGGAACAGGGAACAGGGAATAGGGGAAAAAATTTTTTGTACCTCATGATTATGAGAATTGCCATCTAAAATCTGAAGGATGAACTCAAAAATTTATGGAAAATTAAGATTTCCTTAGCCTGGGTGGTGCGCTACCGGTAGGGCCAGGGCTATTGCTAGACTTTTTCCCGATTCCCGATTCCCGATTCCCGATTCCCGACTCCCGACTCCCGATTCCCGAGATGGAAAATTAAGATTTCCTTAGCCTGGGTGGTGCGCTACCGGTAGGGCCAGGGCTATTGCTAGACTTTTTCCCGATTCCCGATTCCCGATTCCCGATTCCCGATTCCCGACTCCCGACTCCCGATTCCCGAGATGGATGAAATATTAAGGTTTAAGGATTAAGGATCAATACGAGATGGAATTGGGATATCATGAAAAGTTTGCTAAGAATCCAGATTCCATTGGCGATTGTTGGTAATTTATGCCAGAATACCGATTGAATTAAGGCTGGCTGATTCAGCTACAGCAACCTCAATAGGGGAAAGAATGGTCTTATCAAAACGTCAATTTATCAATTTTTCTATCATTGCTGTCCTTAGCGCCTGCCTTACCTTCCCCTTGAAGGTTCTCGCTACAACTCCTGCCCCAGATGTCTTATCCTCAAGCAGTACCACTGCCACAATTACTACGCCCCACATGACTATTTTTCAGGCGGTGGTGCTGGGTTTGGTGCAGGGGTTTACCGAATTTCTGCCCATCAGTAGCACCGCTCATTTAAAAGTGGTACCTGTGGCATTAGGGTGGGGTGATCCAGGGGTTGCGTTTACGGCTGTGATTCAACTAGGCTCGATTGCGGCGGTGGTGTGGTACTTCTGGGGAGACTTGGCTAAAGTCACTACTGGCGCATTCAAAGCTATCCGTACATCCGATTACCAATCCCAAGACTTCCAGATGGCACTGGGAATTGCGTTGGGAACCCTACCCATCGTTTTCTTTGGACTGCTGATTAAAATTTTTATCCCTGATTATGACAATTCTCCGATACGGAGTACCATGTCAATCGCCTATGTCTCGATTGTGATGGGTTTGTTAATGGGTGTTTCTGAAGTCGTGGGTAAGCGTAAGCGTAACTTTGAGGATTTAGGTCTTAAAGATGGGATCGGGATGGGCTTGGCTCAGGCGTTGGCTTTAATGCCTGGTGTCTCCCGGTCTGGCTCAACTCTCACTGCTGGTTTATTCATGGGTTTGGAACGAGCAACCGCAGCACGGTTTTCCTTTTTGTTGGGCATCCCCGCCATTACCTTAGCTGGTTTAGTGGAGTTAGTCGGTTTGCTCAAAGATGGCATCGGGGATACTGGCGCAATGTCACTGATTGTAGGGGTGATTTCATCAGCAGTATTTTCCTACGCAGCGATCGCATGGATGATCAGCTATCTCAAAAAACAAGGTGTCTGGATATTCGTCTGGTATCGGTTATTGTTTGGGATAGCAATTTTAGGTGCTATCATAACTGGGCTGTTACAAAATAGTTAGCGATCGCAAGTGTGGGAAGATGGGGAGATAGGGAGATAGGGAGATAGGGAGATAGGGAGATGGGGAGAATTATCCCTTAAACTATTGTAGATTTCGATATATATTTTGGATATACAGCGTTTTTCATAACTATTAGGTACACAGGATTCTTTCACTCTTGCCTCTTGCCTCTTGCCTGTTGCCTCTTGCCTTCCCCTCCTGGGAGGGGTTAGGGGTGGGTTCCTCTTGCCTCTTGCCTCTTGCCTGCTCCCTGCTCCCTGCTCCCTGCTCCCTAAAACCCAGAACTTTGTGCCTCACCCAATTGAGAACTGCTATAAATGAGTCAAAGCTCGATTAGTCCAGTATTAATCACAAAGGTTATTCCCAACTCCATTGCTGCTGAGATTGGATTTGAACCAGGAGATTCTATTGTTGCGATCAATGGTAGCCATCCCCGTGATTTGATTGATTATCAATTCCTGTGTGCGGATGAAATTCTAGAACTGGAAGTGCTGGATGGGGCAGGTAAGACTCATGTGATCGAAATTGAGAAAGACTATGATGACGATTTGGGGCTGGAATTCGAGACAGCGTTATTTGATGGTTTGATTCAGTGCAATAATCGTTGCCCATTTTGCTTTATCGACCAACAACCACCAGGTAAGCGCCAAAGCCTTTATTTCAAAGATGATGACTATCGGCTTAGTTTTCTGTATGGGTCTTATCTAACCCTGACTAATCTGACTCAAACGGAGTGGGATCGGATCGAACGGATGCGTCTATCTCCTCTTTATGTTTCGGTTCATGCTACTGAAGCGGATGTGCGCATACGGTTACTGAAAAATCCCCGGGCTGGGCAAATTTTAGACCAGTTAAGGTGGTTTCAGGAGCGACGGCTGCAAATTCATGCCCAGGTAGTGGTGTGTCCTGGAATTAATGATGGCATTCACTTAGAACGTACTCTGTTAGATTTAGCGCAATTCTATACCGGTGATCTGCCTGCAGTGGCTTCAACCGCAGTAGTACCGGTGGGATTGACTCGATTTCGACCCCAAGAAGATGAACTGAGTGCTGTTACTGGGGAGAAAGCGAGGGAAGTGATTGCTCAAGTTCAAAGGCTTCAGGAAAAATTTAAGCACCAGTTGGGGTCTACCTTTGCTTGGTTGGCAGATGAGTGGTTTTTGATTGCTAGAGAAGAGTTACCTCCAGAATCCGATTATGGAGACTACCCTCAAATTGGGAATGGTGTCGGTTCTATTCGTCTGTTCTTGAAAGAATTCCAAACTACTGCTATTAAACGGTTGCCTAAGGGTCTAGAAATCCCCCGGCGGGGGACTTGGGTAGTGGGTAATGCGGTGGAAAAAGCCTTTGAACCTGTGGTAGAACGGTTCAATGCTGTGGCAGGATTGGAGATTAAGATGGTAGCGTTATCGAGTGATTACTGGGGTCAGGAGATAACGGTTACTGGCTTGCTGACTGGACAGGATTTACTGAAGGGATTACAAGGAAAAGAGTTAGGAGAAATGATTCTGTTACCTGGGTTGATGCTTAAGCATGGTGATACCCGGTTTCTGGATGATATGACTGTGGCAGAAGTGGCTGATCAGCTCAAGACTCCGATTATTCCGGTTAATGGTATTGAGGAATTGATCGATGGAGCTGTTGGGAATAGGGAGTAGGGAGTAGGGAGTAGGGAGTAGGGAGTAGGGAGTAGGGAGTAGGGAGTAGGGAATCGGGAGTAGGGAATCGGGAATCGGGAATCGGGAATCGGGAATCGGGAATCGGGAATCGGGAATCGGGAATCGGAAAAAAAAGTAAGTATTCAGCTATCAGCTATCAGCTATCAGTTATCAGCTATCAGTTATCAGCTTATGGGCTATGGGCACGCTGCATCGCTACTTGAGGTTCTGAGGTTTCTTTTAAGCTGACGGCTGACCGCTGAATGCTTACAGAATAACCAATTTAAAGGCACATCAGCTTATCTATAGTTTATCCATCAAAATTATTAACTAAAATTAGATAAAAACTCAGACAAATTAATCTTATACCAAGTTGCGGTCAAACGTACAACTTTCTCTTCCGCCAATCTCCCTATCTCCCCATCTCCCTATCTCCCTATCTCCCCATCTCCCCATCTCCCTATCCAAGCAATCTACTCTCTTTGAATGCAACTCGGTATTATTCCTTGAGATTTTCAACACTAGTCTGGATATCCTGATAAACCTCACGCAGATACTCGATTAACTCCTGTTGAGACATTTCACGAATCTGCAATTCTCTGATCACGAATGCCAACTGTTGCAGAGAATTGTTGTTAATTTCAGTAAATGCCTGATCCATTAACTCCTGCTGTAGGGGGAGTCGCTCAGACAACAGATGCATTTGCTGCTGTAATTTTAGATATAAGTAGAAAATGTGCAGGTTCAATCCTACTGTGAAAAGTAGTAGGATTCCCTGCACTGTAGATAACAATATTAGAGCTTAGGATTGATGTGATATAGCGATTTTAAATTTGGTGAGGTACAGAGTTTCTGGTTTTAGGGAATAGAGAAGAGGGAACAGGGCAAAAATATTATGTACCTCATTATGCTAAAAACCGCTATAGTAAACTATGCTGTTCCCTGTTCCCGACTTGTGGAAGAAGTTTAGTGATTTAGCTACAGTCTGGTCAAAGTAATGGGAGCTAACATTAGAGGATATCTGAAAAGTTTTTTGATACTGAATTTTGCCCCCCTAGCCCCCCAACTTTGGGGGGAACAAGAGTCAATTTGCTTCTAAAAGTCCCCCAAAATTGGGGGATTTAGGGGGCTTGGATGTAGCAAATGGGACTTCTCAGACAACCTCTTACTAATTCTTTTCCACTATAGTAGTGCGATAGAGTTTGAGGTAATTGACCTTTTCCTTTTTGCCACGGTACCCCACGGCAATGCCCGTAATCACCATATCATTATTATCACCGGGATTAAACTCAACCTCGTAGCTACTATCAGGAGAACTTACTTCCTCTGTACCCTTAAAAGCAATTGACTGTAGGTTGGTTTCGAGATAGTTGTTCACGGAGCTACCAGGGGTGAGTTCTTGGTAGTAAAGCACCATTTTTCTGAATTCGCTGTTGTCTCCCTTCAACCCAATGCCTGTCACTACACAGCCCTCTGGGACTTCCCCTAGGGTTTCGTAATCGGTCTGGTTAAAGGTAGTTTTGTCTCCAAACACCTCCCAGTGACGTTGGGCTGTAGACAGATTAAGGTAGCAGACGGCAGTAAGATTGAACTTCTTGTCCTTAATCAGACCTCCAAAGCCAACTACTGGGTAGCCATCCTTGGCTCCTGAGTCTACCTCCATATCTTTATTGTCGCCTGCGATCCACTCTTGGGTTTGAGAACTGGTAGTGAGCTCAGTAGTACTAGGGTTCGTACCTGCATCAAGAACAGCTTGGATGGCTGCGTCGATTTCATTTTTGCGAGCGTCATCATTCTCCACTAACTCCGAAATCTTCTTCAGGGAGTCAGAGGTAAAGTCCACGAGGACGAAATTACCAGAAACCGATGCAGTCCAATCATTAAAGTCCTCCAAAGTGTCGGGAGTGCCACCGATGCACCAAAACTCGCCATTAGATTGATTGTTCGATTGCGACTCGTCGGTCTGGTTAGAACTCGAAATTGATCCCGAGTAGTCGCCATAGTTTGCCTCTACTTTGACTTCGGCTTCCTGGGAGCTGCTATAACTGAATTTTGAGACACTTTGACTATAAGACCAGCGACCCCCGAAAACAGCTTCGTAGAGAAAGTGAGTGCCGTATTTTGCCACTAACTTGTCGGCGTCCATGTTGTAGAGGTCATCCTTGAAGTCCTCATCAAGATTATTCAGGGCATAGTCGAGATCCAGGGTCAACTTGTAGGAATTGACATAGCCCGATTTTTCAACATGATAGAAGTAGCTGCTACTGGTGTATGACTCTGAGTATTTAGCCGAAACTTCGGAGCTAAACAGACCATAGGAACCGGACAAGTTGGCAGAAACTGACATCTTGGTGTATAGTTCTTCAGTACTTTCGTAAGAGGAGGTTTTCTCATCAGCTTCGTATAATAAGACAGGAGTGCCTATGGCATCCTTGGGGTAAGAATATTGATCACCGTAGACCGTGATTTCTGTATCTGCGTCAGGCAAAGAAAACAGTCGCTTGCTGGTATTTACGGAGTTAGCGCGGGCATAGTAACCATAGATGTCGTAGGTACAGCCAAGATATCCGATGCCGGTTAGATTATTAGCCATGCTTTTCTCCTAGAGTAAACTGATTTTTTAAACTAGATATCCCGATAATATAGCAACCCTAAATGATTGGTGACAAGTGATCGGCTTGAAACCCAGGTATAACAAGGATCACGTTTTGGAACATTACCACAACCTATTTAGGATTGCTATATCATAAAAATCCTAAAAATCAAGTATAATAAAAAAATGCTCTATAGATAAACGGTAAAAATGACCAATTACACTTGGAAATATATTCAAAAAAATCCTAAATCAACAAAAGAATTATAAGAAACTTTTTGGCTAAAAAACTACAAAAATAAAATGGTAAAACTAAGAAATGATAATTAAATGATTCACAAAAAACGGAAAATATAGCAATTCTCTATGCCATGAGGTACAAAGAGATCCCCCTAAATCCCCCTTAATAAGGGGGACTTTGAGCTTGAAAAGCGTACCTCATAAATCCTAGAAACGCTATAAACCTTTATAAAAATCGCGAATAGTTGTAGAACATTTAATTATAAAAATTAAAATAATTAAAATTATAGAATAAAAATTTACCTTGACTAAAAATCGATATCAATCGGTAATTGCAACCGTTTGTGTCTTAGTTAGATTAAGAAGCGCACCTAAGCGGTCTTGGGGAGGTAGTGCGGTCTTGGGGGTTCCCCCATGAGCGACTGCATCAAGACATTGGTTCTCTAATTTTAGAATTAATAAAATCGGCAGAATGTGGTCAAGAAATTGACATTGTCATTAGTCATATTTTTAATCCATATTTAGATTTTGAGACTCCAAAACCTCATTAAATCGTTCCTATGGCTCAGTTTTACATGAGTCTTTGACCCACTTCTTGTGATTGCTGCGACTGGATTACAGATTCTTGGATATGTCTAATAAAAGTTATTATAACACGAGTCGAGTGCGATCGCCAGTTTGGTGGGATGTACCAATAGCCATTAATTCATAAAACCGTGGGTCTGTTAGTAGAAGCTCCCTGTCATGAGTGCGATCGCTCTTGTAGTGGCATAGCACAGCTAAAGTAGTAGGATAGATTGTAAGCATTCAGCTATCAGCCGTCAGCTATCAGCTATCAGCTATCAGCGAACAGCGATTAGCGCTACGCGCTACGCGCACGCGTGCGCGTTCAGCTCTCAGTTTTGAGCTTTGAGCTTTTAAATAAAACCAGTAAGCATTCGTTTAATCTTTGTTACGTCAGCTGACGGCTGAATGCTGAATGCTGACGGCTGACGGCTGACGGCTGACGGCTGACGGCTGAATGCTTAGGATAGATTTTTTAAAAAAGCCTTAATTTACAATGGATTAAGCGATAAAGCACCATTTTAGCTGTGTTAGTCTACCGAGACAAATTAATCTTATTCCTTGAGATTTGCAACACTAGTCTGAATATCCTGATACACCTCACGCAGATACTCGATTAATTCCTGTTGAGACATTTCACGAATCTGCAATTCTCTGATCACGAATGCCAACTGTTGCAGAGAATTGTTGTGAATTTCAGTAAATGCCCGATCCATTAACTTCTGCTGCAGCCGGAGTTGCTCAGACAACAGATGCACTTGCTGCTGTAATTGTAGATATAAGTAGAAAATGTGCAGGTTCAATCCTACTGTGAAAAGTAGTAGAATTCCCTGCACTGTGGATAATAACATTAGAACTTAGGATTGATGTGATCTAGCGGTTTTTAATTTGGTGAGGTACTAATTTTTGGGTTTTAGGGACTTCGGAGCAGGGACTTCGGAGCAGGGAGCAGGGAGTAGGGAGTAGGGAGTAGGGACTTCGGAGCAGTAAAGTCAGAATAGGTAAAAGTTAAAAAATTATTGTACTTCATTATCATAAAAATTGCTATATACACTCTTATTTATTTCCTCTTATTTATTCCCTATACCCTGTTAATTTAAATCAAAACCATGGGATTTAAATAAAGATTAGCTTAGGGTTTATTGAAAATTACTTTGCACAAAAAAATTCTAAAAACCCTTGACAATTTATTTTATACTCATTATGATTATAGTATGCAAACAACAAGCAAAAGGTGACCAAGATGGATTCCGAATTTCGCCCAAACCCTGAAAACAACCCTGAGGATATTACTCCTAGTAATAATCCTCAGGAATCTTCTCCAAAAAAATACCCTGTTAAGCACATTCTTAAGGGCTCCCGCCAGGCTATCATCAACACGATGCATGCCCTTTATGCACTGCGTTACGCCGAGATTTCCGAGTGGAGTCCTCTGCAGCCGACGGGCATTCCTGGGGAATTTATTACGATGATGACCAAGTACATAACTTTGGGTTAATGGATTAACTTTCTGGGGGGCTTTGCCCCCTGGCAAAATCATCGAGTCTGCTCCCATGGGAGCAGGTCTGGATAGGGTTGAAAACTGAATCACATAAGGTCAATTTCCTAGCCGTGGATGGTATTTCTGCGGCTATTTTTTTTAAGGGAGTAGGGAATTTAGAATTTAGAATTTAGAATTTAGAATTTAGAATTTAGAATTTAGAATTTAGAATTTAGAATTTAGAATTTAGAATTTAGAATTTAGAGTAGGGAATCGGGAATCGGTAATTGGGAGTAGGTAATCGGTAATTGGGAATAGCGATGCGCTGCATCAAGAGGTGCGCGCCCGTTCGCGCCCCGCGTCGGCTTTGCCGAAAGGTGCGACCCGTGGCGAATTTAATTCTTAATGGTAAGAGCGCACCTAACAGGGAATCAACGTAAAAGAAAACTGTACCTCATAACTGCGAGAAACGCTATAGTATCTATAGATCTAGAGATTAAATAGTAAATATAATTGATCATGGCTGATTCTAGTTCCTTAAATAAACCAACTGTCCACTCTTCTGATGCTCCAAGCTGTGATGAGTCCCTAGTTCATCTAGATAATGTGTGGCAGTTGCAGAGTAAGGTTCTAGCAACAGAAAAAGCGCAACAGATGGCAGAGTTTTTTAGCGTTCTTTCCGACCCTCATCGGCTAAAGTTGCTTTCAGCCCTGGCACAGCAAGAGCTTTGTGTCTGCGACTTAGCAGCGATAGTAAAAATGGGGGAATCGGCAGTATCTCATCAGTTAAGAGTTTTGCGATCGCAAAAACTAGTAAAATATCGCCGTCAAGGTCGCAACGTTTACTACAGCCTTGCCGATGAACATATTGTGACTTTTTATAGAGAAGTAGCTCAACACCTTGATCAAGGTTGATTATTCAGCAGAGATATAGCAATTATAAGACTTGTGAGATACAAATATCTAGGTTTTAGGGAGCAGGGAGCAGGGAGCAGGGAGCAGGGAGCAGGGAGCAGGGAGCAGGGAGCAGGCAAGAGGCAAGAGGCAAGAGGCAAGAGGCAAGAGGCAAGAGGCAAGAGGCAAGAGGCAAGAGGCAAGAGGCAAGAGGCAAGAGGCAAGAGGCAAGAGGCAAGAGGGAAAAAATATTGTGTACCTCATAGTTATGGAAAAATGCTGTAAATAATTTATTTGGCACAGCTACTTACTATATAATTTGAATAATCTTTCATCTGAATAGTCTTTCATATATTCAGGAGATGTTCACAGTTAGGTATTGCTATGGCAGAACACCATCATCATCAAGACTGCTGCAACTCTGGGCATTGCATTGAAGCCGTTGCTGAGGTAACAACCCATGATGACTGCTGCGGGAACAGTCAAGGAAAGGAGGTGACAACCCATGATGACTGCTGCGGGAACAGTCAAGGAAAGAATGAATTTAACTTGTGGCGCGAGTTAAGAGCGGTCGCGATCGCTACTCCTCTTTTGTTAATCGGACTGATTTTTCAAGATAGTTTACATCAGACTCCTTTTGGCATAGCTGAATATGCCATCTTGATTCCTGCTTACTTACTCTGTGGTTGGGGAGTGCTAACCACTGCGGGGCGAAATATCCTGCGGGGTCGGATTTTTGACGAAAACTTTTTGATGACCATTGCCACCATAGGCGCGATCGCTATTCACGAACTACCGGAAGCAGTGGGCGTGATGTTGTTTTACCAGCTGGGGGAATTGGTACAGGGGTCTGCGGTGGGGCGATCGCGTCGTTCGATTCGAGCCTTGCTAGAAGTGCGTCCCGATACTGCTAATCTGCTAGTTGACGGCGAGATAAAAACCGTTTCCCCTGATCAAGTTGCTGTTGGGGAAATGATTCGGGTACGCCCTGGGGAGAAAGTTCCCCTGGACGGTGAGATTATTCAGGGAAGTTCCCAACTGGATACGTCTGCCCTCACAGGAGAATCAGTGCCCCGTACCGTTGTAACAGGAGATCTGGTGTTAGCAGGGATGATTAACCAGTCTGGAGGGCTAACCATTCGCGTTACTAAGCCCTTTGACGAGTCTTCCATTGCCAGAATTTTGGACTTGGTGGAAAACGCCAGAAGCAAAAAAGCCGACACGGAAAAGTTTATTACTCGCTTTACCCGCTACTATACACCCGTTGTAGTTTTTCTTTCCCTAGCAGTTGCCCTGTTACCACCTTTGCTAATTTCGGGAGCAAGCCCAAGCACCTGGACTTATCGAGCCTTGGTGCTGTTGGTGATTTCCTGTCCCTGTGGATTGGTCATTAGTATTCCTCTCGGCTATTTTGGCGGTATTGGAGGGGCAGCCAAGCGCGGTATTTTGATTAAAGGTTCTACGTTTTTAGATGCCTTAACTCAGGTGAAAACCGTCGTCTTTGATAAAACTGGCACCCTTACTAAAGGAAACTTTCGAGTCACCGATATTATTACCCATAATGGTTTGAGTCAAGAGCAATTACTAGAATTAGCTGCTCATGTAGAATCTGGGTCAAATCATCCCGTCGCCCAATCGATTCGACAAGCTCATGGCAAACCGATTGACAGTTCTAAGGTTGAAAATTATCAAGAAATTGCGGGACAGGGTATTCTCGCCCAAATTGATGGAAAAGTTGTCATCGCAGGAAACGATCGCTTACTCCATCGAGAGGGGATTTCCCATCATGTCTGTGTGGCTGATAGTACGGTAGCTCACTTAGCTGTGGATGGTGAATACAGTGGGCGTATCTTAATTGCCGATGAACTCAAAGAAGATGCCATCAATGCCATCCAAGCACTGCACCAACAGCAGATTAAAACTGTGATGCTGACAGGAGACAGTCAAACCATAGCTAATACTATCGCTCGAAGGCTAGGGATAGATGATTTTCAAGCCGAACTTTTACCAGAGGAGAAGCTGAATGCTTTAGAGAAGATCCTCACAGCAGTAAACCAAACTAACCATAAAACCGCATTTGTGGGAGATGGCATCAACGACGCACCAGTAATTGCTCGTGCTGATGTGGGCATAGCTATGGGGGGATTAGGCTCAGATGCTGCTATCGAAACCGCCGACGTGGTAATTATGACCGATGCTCCCTCTAAAGTAGCAGAAGCGATCGCCATCGCCCGCCGAACCCTCCGTATTGTTTGGCAAAATATTATTATTGCTTTGGGAGTGAAAGTCGTCTTTATTGCCCTGGGTGCGATGGGGGTAGCAACTCTCTGGGAAGCTGTATTTGCCGATATGGGAGTGGCTCTGTTGGCGATTCTTAATGCTAGTCGAGTATTGCAGATAAGGGAGCAGGGAGCAGGGAGCAGGGAACAGGCAATAGGCAATAGGCAATAGGCAATAGGCAATAGGCAAGAGGGAAAAAATATTGTGTACCTCATAGATATGATAAACACTATAAACAATCAGGGGATAGAATTGGAAAAATCAATATCTATTGATCGATTTATCGATTTGTTGCCGATAGGCAGCAATTTCAGCCTGTAGATCCTCAAAGGTCGGGTCTTCCTTAAAGCATGCAAATTTATCGAGCCAAGGATTTCCTGTCTTGCCTAGTAGGGGAATGTCAACTTCAACTACTTCAACCTGATTCGTTAGATAGTCAAGTAGTTGAGCTTTAAGCTGATTGATAGCAGCATCACGGCTATTTTCTACAACCATGACTTCCGGCCATTCTTTGGCACGAGCGATATATTTATCGTTTTCTTTACTGAGGATAATTTCATAAATCATGACCCCATCTCCTGCTCTTCTCTAGTCGCTATTTCAATTTTACCTGAGGGGGTAACAAGTAAGTATTCAGCTATCAGCTTATGTGCTACGCACACGCTACGCGAACAGCTATCAGCTATCAGCTTATGGCGGTTTGCTGATTGTTGTTAGAGAGAATTGAAGATGTCTATAAATTATTTAAGCTTTTAACTATGTTCATGCAATACATCTCGTGTAAACTTAGGAGAATCAGAAGGAATAGGGTTTTGTTGCATTCGCTCAACAAGTAACTTTAAAAAATCTTGTCTAGCCTCAATATCGGTAATCTGGGGAGGAATCACTTTAGGTGATTTAACCAAAAGCTCAACTTCAACACCTTCAGGTAAATCACAGGCTGTTTGAAGGATAAATGTGCCACTATGGTAAATCGCTTTCAAGATTTGGACCATGGGAAATGCTCCATCATAAGAGTTAGGGACTGACTAATCGTTTCAGTTCTTTAGTCATGTAGTGTCGAGGCATAATTAATTTATTTATATACTTCTCTCTATATAGCACTACCCATTAAAGTTAGGAAATTGATACAAGCTCAAAAGCTGTTGTAGTCAACTTTTGCCTCTTGCCTCTTGCCTCTTGCCTTGCGCGTAGCGCTATACTAAGAGACAGATTTAAGGTATTGATGAGCTCTAGCTTTCGCCAATCTAATCAGATGTTCGACCACTAAAAACTGTTCAAGTTCATTTTTTTCGGATGGGGATAAATCTCCTAATTTTGCGCGTTCCACTAAATCTTCTATCTGTTCTTTTGTAGCTTCCGAAAATTGAAACTTAGTTACACTTTCTGGGCTAGTTCCTTGAGCAACCAAATCAATAAATTCATCGTAGATTTTCTGAGTTGTTACTAAAGTCGTCATGGTCACATTCCCAGCAACGATAACAATGGGCAACTATATTATAGACAATCAGGGGATAGAATTGGTAAAATCAATATCTATTAATCGATTTGTTGCCGATAGGCAGCAATTTCAGCCTGTAGATCGTCAAAGGTCGGGTCATCCTTAAAGCATCCAAATTTATCGAGCCAAGGATTTCCTGTTTTCCCTAGTAGGGGAATGTCAACTTCAACAACTTCAACCTGATTAGTTAGATAGTCAAGTAGTTGAGCTTTAAGCTGATTGATAGCAGCATCACGGCTATTTTCTACAACCATGACTTCGGGCCATTCTTTGGCACGAGCAATATATTTATCGTTTTCTCTACTGAGGATAACTTCATAAATCATGACTCCATCTCCTGCTCATATTAAGTCGCTATTTCAATTTTAGCTGAGGGGCTGACAACAAGGCTATTAGGGATTATTAATGGCAGTCAGTTATTGCAAATAAGGGAGAATTGAAGATGTATATAGCGTTTCTAGGACTCATGAGGTACACAGAATTATTTGACTATTGGCTCTTGCCTCTTCTGTCTTACCTGCTCCCTGCTCCCTGCTCCCTGCTCCCTGCTCCCTATTTCAACAGTTAATTTTACTTTTGTCCGACTAATTACCCTTCAAAGGATTTTGTAACCATAGTTTGCAAAAAATGCTTTACCTCTTGGGGCGATCGCAAATGGTAAACCTGCTTTGTTGCTTTAGCCGCTTCCACATAAGTTCGGTATTTGGGCGTTAGCTTTTTATGACCAAAAAGATGGGTTTCAAGCCCCTTCCTTCGTTGGCCTTTGGCCACGCTACGCGAACGACGGCTTTCAAGTAATGTGCTAGAATATGCATAGTGGCCTAACACAGACAGGAAAAGTCGGTACTGTCATAATTTCACGAGCGTTTTGCGATGTTAGCACTTGAGGCGCGAAAAACCTCATTAAAAACGTATGGATCCTAACAGATACCGAAAACCAGTAAAGCAAACTTTGAAAACAAAAGTACCGTGGGGCACACGGAAACTGAGGAAACTCAACGCTTAGGGAGACAAGCCCACTGGGGTTAGTTAAATTAGGCTAGATGTTTGGTTCTTCTGGACGGGCATTTGGCTTAAGTATTGCCTTTCAGGATAACTAATTTTAAGGCATGTCGTAGAACTAAGAATCCCCGTTCTTACAGGACGGGGAGTGTCAACCACCAGTAATGTCGCAGCACAGCCATATCCAGATAGACCAGGGTATCGGCTACATCTAGCCGTTGCCACACCGTATCGAGTGAGCCAAATCCATCAACGATCCATTGCTCCTGTTGCAAAAGGTGATCATGGGCGGCTTTAAACTCCGCATGGGGCACCTGATCACCGCTCGGTCTATATTGCATGAGATCCAGGTTTACCAAGGGTAATCCAGTTATTTCCGCTAAACGTTTGCTGAGGGTCGATTTGCCAGCGCCAGCATTGCCAAATACTGCAACTCTATTCATAGTTAGGGAACAGGGAGTAGGGAGTAGGGAGTAGGGAGTAGGGAGTAGGGAGTAGGGAGTAGGGAACAGGGAGTAGGGAGTAGGGAACAGGGAACAGGGAACAGGGAAGAGATAAGAGGGAACAGGGAAGTCGGAAGTCGGAAGTGGATAAACAATGTGTACCTGATAGTTATGCAAACCGCCGTAGTACTGAAATAGTCAAAGATTATCACTACTCCCGATTCCCGATTCCCGATTCCCTACTCCCTACTCCCTTTAACTGTTGCTCCAATTCTATCACTTTTCCCTGAATATCTAGGCTCCGGTATAGTTCTAAACTTTCAGTAAAAAATTGGTAAGCCCTTGCTTTAGCATTGGGTTGATTACCCTCAACACGACGCAAGTAAATTTCCCCTAAGAGCTGGCGAGCAGAGGCTTCTAGTTTCCGACGGTTGTAGTCTAGGAAAACCTGTAGGGATTCCAGAGCTAACGCTTCCGCTCGGTCAAGGTTTTCTAAGACATTTACCTCTAGGTAAGCCCGGGAGATATCTAGAATTTCTTCAGCCCTATCGACAATTTGTCCAAGGTCTGAAAGTAACCTTAAGCCCATGGTATAGTTGGTTTCAAATTGCTCAATCTGTTCCGGTAGAGTAGGATGGTTGGAGGGTAATCGGTGCAAGCGTTCTGAATAGAGTAAGCCAAGAGCGGTATAGTTGTAGGCTAGGTTGGCTTTGTAGTCGTTGGCTTGACTAATTTCGATGGCTTGACGAATACTTTGCTCCCCTTGGCTGAGTAAGTGCAGGGCTTGGGTTGTGTCTGGAGTATTTCTGGCTAGGAGGCGTTGGCTGTTACCAATTTTTCGATACCGATTCGCAATCTTTTCATTTTGACCCAGTTGTTGATTGAGATTTAGGCTTTGCTGGTAATGGTCAATGGCTTTGGTGTAATCACCTAATTCTCGATAACAATCACCTAGCCAACACCACGAATCGGCGACATCTGTTTGTAAATCCAACTGGTGATAAAGGTCACGGCTTTGTTGGTGGTATCGAATCGCTTGGTCATACTTACTCCAATCCTGATATATTCTACCAAGTTGATAGTAGGCATCAGCAATATTTGGTTGGTCATCCAGCTGCTGACGGATGGCTAAGTCTTTCAGTTCACAATCGACAGCTTGCTGATATTTGCCCCAGTCTCGATAACAATTAGCTAGCCAATACCACTGATTGGCTATATCTTGCTGTTTATCTAACTGCTGATAAAGATCACGGCTTTGTTCGTAGTATTGAATCGCTTGATCATACTGACTCCAATCTTTATAAATTCTACCAAGTTGATAGTAGGCATCAGCAATATTTGGTTGGTCATCCAGCTGCTGACGGATGGCTAAGTCTTTGAGTTCGCAATCGACCGCTTGCTGATATTTACTGGATAGTCGATAACAATCAGCTAGCCAATACCACTGATTGGCGACATTTTTTTGTAAATCCAACTGGTGATAAAGGTCACGGCTTTGTTGGTGGTATGGGATCGCTTGATCATACTTACCCCAATCTTGATATATTCTACCGAGTTGATAGTAAGCTAATGCTATATCTGATTGCTCATCAAGCTGCTCACGGATGGCTAAGTCTTTGAGCTGACAATCAACAGCTTGCTGATATTTGCCCCAATCTCTATAACAAACAACTAGATTATACCACTGATTGGCTACATTCTTTTGTTTATCCAACTGGTGATAAAGGTCACGGCTTTGTTCGTGATATGCGATCGCTTGGTCATACTTACCCCAACCTTGATAAATGTAACCTAGCCTAGAGTAGGCACTTGCTACACCTGGTTGGTCATCAAGCTGGTCACGGATGGCTAAGGTTTTGAGTTGACAATCAACAGCTTGCTGATATTTGCCCCAATCTCTATAACAATCAGCCAGCCAGGACCACAAACTGGTTACATTATTCTGTTTATCTAATTGCTGATTGAGGTCAAGGCTTTGTTGGTGGTATGCGATCGCATCTTCATACTTACCCCAATCTTGATATATTCTACCGAGTTGATAGTAAGCTAATGCTATATCTGATTGCTCATCAAGCTGCTCACGGATGGCTAAGTCTTTGAGCTGACAATCAACAGCTTGCTGATATTTGCCCCAATCTCTATAACAAACAACTAGATTATACCACTGATTGGCTACATTCTTTTGTTTATCCAACTGGTGATAAAGGTCACGGCTTTGTTCGTGATATGCGATCGCTTGGTCATACTTACCCCAACCTTGATAAATGTAACCTAGCCTAGAGTAGGCACTTGCTACACCTGGTTGGTCATCAAGCTGGTCACGGATGGCTAAGGTTTTGAGTTGACAATCAACAGCTAGCTGATATTTGCCCGATTCTCGATAACAATCAGCTAGCCAATACCACAAACTGGCGACATTCTTTTGTTTATCTAACTGGTGATAAAGCTCACGGCTTTGTTGGTAGTATCGAATCGCTTGATCATACTTACCCCAATCTTGATAAATGTAGCCTAGCTCAAAGTAGGCATTTGCTATATCTGATTGGCGATCAAGCTGCTGAGAGATCGCTAAGCTTTTGAGTTGACAATCGACCGCTTGCTGATATCTGCCCCAGTCTCGATAACAAGCAGCTAGCCAATACCACTGAATGGCTACATCCTTTTGTTTATCCAACTGGTGACAAAAGTCACGGCTTTGTTGGTAGTATGGTATCGCTTCATCGTACTTACCCCAAACTTGATAGATTCTACCTAGGTTCCAGTAGGCATGTGCTATATATGATTGGTGATCAAGCTGCTGAGAGATCGCTAAGTATTTGAGTTGACAATCGACCGCTTGCTGATAGTTGCCCAATTCTCGATAACAATCAGCTAGCCAGGACCACAAATTGGCTAGATTCTTTTGGTTAGCCAACTGCTGATTGATTTCAACGCTTTCTTGGTAGAATGCGATCGCTTTATCATAGTCCTCCTTTTTCCGGTAACAGGTAGCTATTGCCCAAGCAATATAACCCTTGATCGGACTATATTGCTCTTGATTAATCTTTTCTAACATCCCAATAGCCTGATCATATTTATCTGGGCGGATATAAGACAGTGCTGTCACAAATTCTATGGCTTGTTGACTTGCCTGATCCAGAATCGGATGTTGTCTGGTTGCTTCCAGAGCTGGGGTCATCTCTTCCCCTAGATCTGTCACCAAATCGATCAGATTATTGAATAGCTTAGGCTCTGCCTGGTTAACTAGCTGTTTAACAAATTCATTTACACAACTAACTAAGGTTTCTCCAGCTTGACCACAAGCTATGTATAAACTTGCTAACTGAGTTTTTACCCATTGCTCTTCACTTAGCTTTATAGTATTAGCGACTTCCTGGAGAAACTTAATCACTTCATCCTTTTGATTAAACCTTTCAATCTCCCGTAGCCTGGTCAACAATTCCTTAATCGTTTCATATTCAAAGTCTTCATCTAACCCCAAGTAAGTCGAGACCAACTGCTGAATCACCCTAGCTCGAATCTTGCTGTTGACATCAACATCCGCCAAAACTTGACCAGCAAACAGTAAATCCTGCAATACCGATGGTGACTCCTGATATGAAACTGTTGAATCTTCCCCTAATACTGGCCACACTAAAACCACATCCTTTGATGAGGTTTTTATAAGCTTAATTTCCCCATAGTCAATCCTAGGCTGATAGTCGTCTAAGGGTTTAAACAACTTTGGAACTAACTTATTAATCCGTCTGGGATTCTGACTCCCCAAATACCCTAAGGCTAACAAAATTGGTTCATGCCAACGGGCTTCATATCGATGGGAATTAATAATATCGAGAATCTCACTAACATCATTATCAGCAATATACCGAGCGGCAAAATACTCCTCAAAGGTCAGATGCATAAACCCATAACTACCAGGGGCACGTTCCACAAACAAACCGGTTGTTTCCCTGACCCTCAGCAAAAAATCATTGATTTGCCACTGCACGCTCTGGGAATCTGGGTCTTCATCATTCAACTCCCCATGGATTTCGGCTAGTTTTTCCCTAACCTCTGGTTCACTGACTAATCCCGAGGGTTTGTGTTCATGCATCCAGTCAGCCAAGGGAGCCAACAGTGCCATCACCTGACTTTCTTTGAGCACTACGGTCTCAACACCAGGCAATTTTTTGCTCAATTGCCAATCTTCGGTCAAGGTCTGGACGGCTAATTCATAGAGTTTTACCCGTTGATTGGGCAAGCGAGAGCCATTGCGGTGAATTAATGCCAAAATCGTTAACAATAAGGGATTGCCAGTCATACGCTTGACTCCCTCACTGGCTGCGATCGCTTCCTTAAGTTCCCCACTTTGATGATCGGCTTCCTGCTGCCAATAGTGCTGACTGGCATCCGGCCTTTGAGCTTTCTCTACCGCTAGACACCATCGGTCCAGAAACCGCTCCACCTGTTCCGGTTCCATCTCAGTAATGGTGAAATGGGAAAACCGTTGGCTTAATTTAACCTCCCGATAGCCAGCAATCCGGCTAGTAATCACAAACTTGTTATTGGGGAAATCATTAACAAACCCTTCAATTTTGTCAACTATCTGCTGGCGTACTTGCTGATTAAACACTTCATCCAAGCCATCCAACAGCACCAGACACATACCACTATAAAGTTTGTGACACAAATGCTCAAAAATGGTTGTATCAGTGTCTTGCTCAGTCTGATTTGTAAATTCAGTTTGCCACTGCTCAGAGAATTCCCTAAGAAACTGTTGCAAGCTCAAGTCGGATTGGGTTGCCAACCGTTCCGCATAGTCAGCAATCCGAAAGAAAACTGGTAAGCGAGTTTGCCCCAAATTCTCCTTAGCCTCCCCTGCC
The DNA here is from genome assembly GCF_010671925.1 of Moorena sp. SIOASIH. GTDB lineage: Bacteria > Cyanobacteriota > Cyanobacteriia > Cyanobacteriales > Coleofasciculaceae > Moorena. The sequence goes on from NZ_JAAHIH010000007.1 coordinate 341,510, forward strand.
AATACCGTTTCCTGGTTATCCCGTTGAGCGGTGGCAAAATGGAGCGCTAGATATTTCAGAAGGGTAGTTTTGCCAGCACCAGGGTCTCCCAAAATCACGCTATACTGACTATCCTGTATGGCTTTGGCTAAATCAACCTTTTCCGGAATAGTTTTAGTACTGCTAGAACTATCGATATCCTGAGTTATCCTTTCAAACTGATCTACCCGAATCGAAGGGCTAGATAAATTAGCTTTAGATAAATGCCTAGCATCGGAGGTATCAACCACCAGCTTCTGACGTTCAGCCTTGAGGGAAATATAGACCTGATCGAGGAAAATATCCACTTGGCGCTGCACCTGCATCACGCCACTAAACTTAAGATAAGAATTCTGGGCAATTAACCACTCCAGATAGGGATAAAATAACCGTGCCAGGGGGGGATGGGTTTCAAATTCCACAATCTGCTCCCGCCAATCCCAGAAATCCGGAGCCCGGAGGCGAAACTCATCCAAAAATTGGGGTTTATTGAGCCAAAACATCAATACCATGTCTCGCTCAAACAGGGATTCTCTACCGACATTCAGTCGTTTTAGTTCATTGATGCGACGAGGTATCTCCAACTGCTCAATCCCGAAGGCCATGATCAGAGGACGACTGGGAGCAGGAGTGTTGACAGAGGTCTCTTGATCGAGGGGATTAAGACGGTAGAGAAAATTAATTAAAGACTCGTCACTATAGAAACAGTTGCGAACCTGAAACCCTTGGTCACTCAAGGCTTCTTGACTAACAAAAGAGTTCAACTGCTCCACCACCGGATGGTTGGGACCACTTTCGGGAGCAATAGCAAAAATAATGGTGGTGCCACTGGATAGTTCTAGAGTGGTGACTAAGCTATCCAGCTCATCATAGTCAGCAGGCGTCAATGGGTCAGGGGCTGTTTCCATAGGTGAGTAGTGAGTGAGAGAGGGAAGATGGGGAGATGGGGAGTGTGGGAGCGAGGATTAGTATTCACAAAAATCGTTAATTTATTGGATTGATGAGGTTGAGAAGAGTACCTCATAATACATGCAAGAAACGCTATCAATTCTCAATTCTAAATTCTCAATTCTAAATTCTCAATTCCCTATTACCCATTATCATCGCGACTACTCAGAAATTGCCTTTCTGAAAAACCTCATTGCCTCAACTGTAGACGCCATTACTACAGACCTAGTTAACAACTCCATATCTAGGTCTGGTAACACCTCTGAGGTATAAATTCGTTCGTAACCGTCTGCTCTGAGATGATGTAAGGTAAATAGACCATCTTCCCAGAACCAGACTTCAGGTACACCCAACTCCCGATAGCGATTGAGTTTGGAGAGATTACCACTGGTAAAAACCACTTCGATAGATAAGTCTGGAATTTTCTTTGGCTTTCCGATACAATAAGACTCATCCGCTTGTGCTGAGGCTACCCCTGGTTTTTCTTGGGTAAAGCTTCCTGTAGGGGTGAACTCAATTCCCTTTTCTTCAAAGTAGATAGCTAACAGAATCCCGATCAAGCGGCTAAAGGTTTCGTGGTCTTGAGAAACTGCCAAGATTTCTACTTCTCCTCTGTAGTAGAATAACCGTATTCCTGGTGAATCGACAAAGCTCTGTTCCAGTAATTTGAATTGTTGCCAATTCATCCCAGAGTGAATCAGCCGTTGGTCTTTTGGTTTTGAGAGTGTCTGTGTCATTGCTTCCATTCCCGATTACCAATGCCCTTCCCCCCTTTTTAAGCAGGGCTGCTTTATTCTAACAAAACCCAAAACCTAGACCATCAGCTGATAGCTGAATGCTTACCTGAAACCTAAGAACTAACGGCTGAATTCTGACTAGCTTGCCACTGTTCCAAGTCTTCGATAATCATTGGATGCACATCAAACCAGGTATGGTCACCGTAATACCCTAAGACATACTTATTTTGTAAAAGTTCATCACAAATAACCACTTCCCCTTGCTTGGGCAAATGATGGGTATTGGTAGTTAAGCGACCAGTTTGGTGAACAGCAGCCAATTCCGGAAAATGATAGTCATTGATGGTATAGGCTTTGCGTTCTTCTTGAATCGCCTCCTTAGCAATGGTTGTGTCTACATATTCCTTTTTTTTCTTCAGGGCGACCTGACAAGCCCCCCGCGCTAGTCGGATTAAATCCCGGATCACACCACCACTCTTTTCAGATAATAGCTCTAGGGCATCGGGAGTGAATAGGTCTGTTTCGTTAATTTTAGCTAATCGTTTGGTAATCACAGACTTCAAGATATCTCGACCAAGTTTGTTAGGGGTTGAGGTGGGACGAGAATTGCGATCGCGTAGCGTGGCCGTAGGCCAATCGCATTCAAATACAGGCAAATTATACAAATCCAAACATTGGAAGCTTTCCATGGGTTGCCGAAAGCTAGGGGAATATCGTAAGGAAATTGGAATGGTGTAGATAATATGACACTCTAATTCTGTCAGCAGCGGACTAGCAAACATTTCCAGAGCAGTTCTCAAATCATGGCGATCGAGACCATCTACAATCACTAATAATTTTTGCTTACGATCTTTCTCAGCAGCTTTAATAATATCGTTAACTCGATCAATGATGTCACTAACAGCAGGGCGAATGTTAAGGGTTTTGGTCATATCCCGAGTTAATCCCCGTTTCAGAATTAACCCCAATTTTTTCAAAACCTCTGGTAACTCTAACTGTTCAGTATCTGTTTCTTTATCTTGATAAATAACAGTTGTCAGGCTATTTTCTAAATCATCCAGTAAGCGCTGATCCCGATTTGACCACCAGCCTGGTTTAATGGCTTGGCGACAAACTTCCATCCCAATCAACACCACCACCTCAGCATAACCAATGTTATAGCGGTCGAGAGCTGTTGCCGTATCAACCCAGATTACGGCATAGTTTTCTGCTAGCTCCTGTTCAATTCGTCGCAATTCCGTTGTTTTTCCACTGCCCCGATGACCGGCTAATAAAAACTTAGCTGGCTGATCTTCCATTTCCAGAATAGCGATTAAATTTTCTACTGGACTATCCGTGCGCTGGACATAAAAGTCTCTGATTTCCTCTCGCGTCGTCAGGGGTTGCTCTGGGTTAAACAGTTGGTAAGCTGGTTTCCAATACTTGGCGTTGCTCATCGTTAAGGGGAATAGGGAGTAGGGAACAGGGAACAGGGAACAGGGAACAGGGAATAAAATTTAGATTTAGATCATAACTATAATATTAAGCAGTCAGCGGTCAGCGGTCAGCGGTCAGCGGTCAGCGGTCAGCGGTCAGCGGTTAGTCGTCAGTTGTCAGCCTAATGCCTAATGCCTAATGCTTACAATAAAAATTGTGCGCATTAGCTGATAGCTGATAGCTTACGACTGACCGCTGATAGCTTACGATTCCCCTAGCACTATCATGGTCTATTATCTCAAAGATAAGTATATTATTTTACTTACGGCTTTTGGCTTTAAGCGTGTTTTTGGTACGGAAGAAAATAAAGCACTACTTATTGATTTTTTAAATACCCTTTTACCACCTCATCATGAAATTGAAGATGTCACATTCAAAAATACAGACAAGGTAATTTTTGAAATCTACTGTCAAGCCAAAACTGGGGAAAGCTTTATTGTTCAACTTCAAAAAGCTAACCATAATTTCTTTAATGATAGAAGTGCTTACTATTCCACATTTCCGCTCCAAGAACAAGCGCAAAAAGGCGATTGTAATTATCAGTTAAAGGCGGTTTATACTGTCGGGGTCTTAGATTTTGTTTTTGACGACCATAGACATGATGAGACAATCCTACATACTGTGGAGCTAAAAAATCAGGATTGTCAGGTATTTTATGACAAACTCAAATTCCTGTATATTGAGTTACCCAAGTTTACGAAAACCCTAGACCAGTTAGAGACGCATTTTGATAAATGGCTGTTTGTCCTGAAAAATCTCTCAGAATTAAACACTCGCCCTCAACCTTTTCAAGAGTCGGTATTTAATCAACTGTTTGACGTGGCAGAAATTGCGAATTTTTCTCGCACTGAACAGGATAACTACCAAAACAGTCTCAAATATTACCGGGATATGAATAATATTGTCGAGACTTCTAGACAAGAAGGGTTGCTACAAGGTCGCGAAGAAGGTTTACAAGAAGGTAGAGAAGAAGGGCTCAAACAAGGTCGAGAAGAAGGAGCACAACGAGAACGAGCACTGATCCTCCGTCTGCTATCCCGTAGCTTAGGAGAAATACCGAGTGAACTGCAACAGCAAATTCGTCAACTGTCACTGGACCAGTTGGAAGGGTTGAGTGAAGCGTTGTTAGATTTTTATAATGTTGATGATTTAAGGGCTTGGTTGAATCAAACTCAAGAGTGAAAAGCTTCTGGAAAATAGTCAGCTATCAGCCGTAAGCTATCAGCCGTAAGCTTAAAATAAACATCAAATAGGATAATTTAAAGTCTGGGGAAAAGCTTATCAACTTTGTGATACAGGCTTCGACCCTGGGACCCATAACCTGAAAGCTGAAAGCTGATAGCTGAAAGCTGAAAGCTGATAGCTGATAGCTGATAGCTGATAGCTGACCCCTGACCGCTTATATTAAAACATATCTGACATCCAAGGCTCAGATCCAGAAAACAATAATGTCGCTACCGACAACGCTTCCTTTGTAGCTTTCAAATAACCTGTAAGTTCCAGTTGTCTAGGGCTAAATAAACCAGTATACAAAGAAGCTAAGCCCCGGATACTAATTTGAAGATCCCCATTACCTCCTGGAGTAACTTCACCTTGCCCTTCATGAACACGTAAACGGAATCTACCGTTATTAGCCTCAATCAAATCATCATCAACTTCCAAGTGTAATTCCCCATCGATTCCTACCGGATAACCTCGCTTTTCTAAGGCTTTGGGAACATCAATCACTCGTGACATCCAGTAGTATCGAGTGTCAATTTTCGCCGTTTGTTCTGGTAACAGTAACATTAACGGGTCATGGGGAGAACTATACCAATGCACCTGATCGACTAGGGAGCGATGATCAGCGATAAATGTCCAAAAACGCTTGATAGCAGCTGTGGTCAGCAATGCCCAATCGTTAACCGTAATCCGAAGCCCGTGATCGTCTTCCTGTTGAGTAAAAATAACGTAACCTTCCGGTATAGTTTCTGAACCAATCAGATAGCTATAGATAGTTTCTTCTGGTTTTGCTAGTATTGGTTTCACCAGATTTTCCCAGATAGCGTGATGGCGGTCTAAATTCCCATTATTGGCTTGAGCTTGTTGGTGATAGATCTCCTCGAAGATCTGGTAATTCTCTGGCTCGACTCGATGCATGGGAAGATTGCGTTCGCGAAGCGTGGCCGTAGGCCGTTCGCATAACGAAATCGTTTTGGTAGACAATTTCCACAGGCAACGGTTTCCTGCCCGTTCATAGCCTACTTTCCGGTATAGGGCGTCAGTAGAAGCATTTGACACTCCCCGCCCTGGAAGGACGGGGATTCTTGCTTCAACGGGGTGACTTGTTTAACCAGGCCGGAGCCAGGAAAAATAGAGGTCTCCTCTCCACAAGCGTATTTGGTCTATGACCTAGGTTTCGGTGTGCCCCACCGTACCTTGTCAGCCATGCAAAGCGCGAGTGTGGGAAACCCCCGCAGGTCGGCGCTGCATCGCTTTCAAAATCTACTTAAATAGATACTTTTTTATCTAAATTTTTCATAGACGTTTAAGTCGTTAGACTAAATTACGCAATATGTATCTGATACATATTTTTTACGTTGCCTACTTATGGTTAGATAGCATCTATTTAGTTTAAAAGTTTATTATTTAGAATTATATATTAGCACACCTAGTACAAACTGTCAATAAAAAGTTAAAAAAAAAGCCGTCCTAAAAGGACGGGGCTTTAAACCCAATTTTTTTGGTAAGCTACCCCTTGACCGCGATACTCTGGCGCTACACCAACCACAGCAATTCCTGCCATCGGCACAGGTTTACCACCGTACCATTGTGCCATGGGATAAATTGCCAAATTAGCGATCGCGTAGCGTGACCTTTGGTCAATCGCATTTCCAGCTTGGCGGATCACGCGGAAGTTTTCACTACCAAGACGCTCAATGTAAGCTTCACAGTCACTTACGGAAACCCCAAAGCACTGAGATGTAATCACCCCAATCTGCTCAAGGTCTTGTGAGTTGCAAACCGGAATATAGTCCAACCCAGGTATCATATTAAAAAAGTTTGTATTACATATACTACTATAATACAAACTTCTCTTGATGGTGATCGATACCAATCGGATTTGAATCGTTAATTTGAATTCTTAACAGTGATAGTTAAGTAAGCATTCAGCCGTCAGCTAATGCGCTACGCGCACGCTACTTGAGGTGCTATCAGCTTTTAGCTATCAGCTAATGCGCTACGCGCACGCTACCCAAACAGCTTTTGAAGAAAACAGGTAACCATTTGTTTAATCTGAGTGAAGTCCTACGGTCGAAGCCTGTGCCACAAAGTTTACCGCTGACCGCTGACCGCTGATAGCTGAATGCTTACATAGTTAACTACCGATAGTAACGATAAAAAATCCCATCATGCCTGCGCCTGGGAGAATAGATTCTTACTCCCCTACGATTACGATAGTATATTTCATCGTCCCTGCGCCTGGGAGAATAGACTCGCCCACGCCCACGCCTAGGAGAATAGATGCGCACCCGTCCACGCCTAGGAGAATAGATGCGCACCCGCCCACGCCCACGCCTGGGATAATAGATTCGCCGATGCCTGCGGCGTGAACGATTCCTGTGTTTACGCCCGAATGAAGAGATGACAACGTCTAGGTTACTATCCCCAACAACGATGCGACTTTCAGCGTTAACTGGAGCCAGAGGGACTAGAGCGATCAGTCCTGTGAGAATCACAATTGAGAATTTCATCTTGCTGACCTCCTGTGGAAGAGCAATGCTATTTCAGCTAACGATAGATTAGGTAAAAGCGTCAGCTATCAGCTAAAGGCGTTTAGTCAGGTTTGTGACACCTTTTTAGTCAGGTGTTTTTGTCGAACTAAAGTCCATCCTTGATAGCTGATAACTGATCGCTCAATACTTACACAGATAGACGAAATAGACGTAGCTTAGCTAAAAGAATGTTCCCACACCCCCCTCTCTGGTGGTATTTTTATCCGGTTCCAAAGGAACGTAAGCATTCAGCTATCAGCGTGTCGCGTATCAGCTAATGCGCTACGCGCACGCTACACCGAACAGCTCATGGGCTATGCACATTCTTATTGATGAGGAAAGCATTTTGAATAAAAGAGGTAAGCATTCGAATAATGCTGAGTTAAGTCTGCTGTTTCCGTAGCTTGAGCCTTGGCCTATGGGCAGGTTACGCCAATGGCTGATGGCTGACCGCTGACCGCTGACCGCTTAATGCTTACAAAGGAACATCGCTTTTTGTTGATGACTGAGCACTAACCCTCAACCCTCAACCAAAAAGTTAAGAAGTGTGAAGTTTAGATCTAAAAGATGGTTAAAACAGTAGATAATAATCAATTTGGCAGAAAAAGGATAAAACCATGGCAGATTACCAGCACTGGGAGGAATCACTCGTCGCATCAATTATCCGTCAGGCTCAGCAAAAACTGATGTCTCCCAGGAAATTTCATGCCCTCTGCCAACAGGTGATCAAATCAACTGGTCAAAAAAAGCTATACTTTTATCCACCACCTTCCGAGTTACTGGATGTAACTAACGGGATTACCATCAAAGAGTTAAGACAATTTTTAGACAAATTAGCCAAGTATGTAAGTAGTACCTCCTCAGAAGGACACCGAGTCACACTCTACCTAAAAAGAGTGCGGCTTAGATTAGGTAGGGTAAACAAGACAGTTGTTTTAGTCAAAAAAACCAGAGTATGTCAGCACACTCCAAAATCTGTTGTAGAGGCGAAGCCTTATAGGAAAAAATTAGAGGTCAACCCCAAGGGGTTATATCCCAAGGCCATGCTATCCCAGGATTTGCCCTCCCAAGATTTGCCTAAACAACCAGCTCCAATTCACCCTGAAATGCTATCTAGAGGGGGAATGAAAGTTGAGGTAGAAATAGCTGGAGCTGGCATGGTTGGTCGGGTAGCTCGCCTGAGAATTAATGGCAAAGACCTGGCATTTAAAGCGTTTTTTGACCCAGATTTCGTCTGGCAGCATGGTCCTTGGGCGGAAATTCCGATTGGGATTAGACTGAAATATGCTCAGGTAACGAAAAACTGTGCAGAATTCTTGTTTGCTAGTCAAGATTGGATGGTATGGGAATGGATTTATCCCGATACTAATCCCCAGTTTCGGAACAATGGCATCACTTATGAACAGTTTGCCGCTCAAGAAGGTCTAACTCAACTCAATTCATTAAATATATATAATTACAATGCCTACAATATACGTCTTGATCCAGGGGGAATTCAGAAAGAATACTGGGGCAGACGCTGGCAGGATTTTTTCAGAGGAATTGTCTTTTACCTCAGAAAAGCCCACCGAGAAGGATTAAAATCCCTGACACCATACCTTTCAAAAAGAATGATTACTTACCTATTACGGCGATTAATTGTTTTAATTTCTCCTTGGAAAAGTGACTGAATTAGACGAATGATGAGATAATGAGATGATGGGATGATGGAATGATGAGATAATCGCTAGAGTAAGCCAGACAATCAAGCCAGAGAATAAGGTATAGTTGGGTTAGTACTCAATTATCTATTAGAGTCAGACTAATTAACCTGAATAAAAATCTCCCCATCTCCCCATCTCCCCATCTCCCCACACCTCCCACCCTCCCCACCCTTCCCACACTTTCATTTTTATTGACAAATAATTCCCATCTTTTCACACAAGACTTTGGTAGGATATCTATAAAAGTGTCCCTAAACGCACAACTATACATCCCACAACTATACATCTCCCTCTGCTGACTATGCTTAAGAGACTAATTGGTGATCCCAACGCACGTAAACTCAAACGGTACCAACCTGATGTTGTAGAAGTTAACCTCCTCGAAGAAGACATCCAGCACCTATCGGATGAACAACTCAGAGGCAAAACCGCAGAGTTTAAACAGCAGCTGGAGAAAGCCAACACTACTCAAGAGCGTGATGAAATTCTTGATCAAATTCTGCCAGAAGCCTTTGCTGTAGTGAGGGAAGCAGGAAAGCGAGTGCTGGGTATGCGTCACTATGATGTCCAAGTCATGGGTGGCATTGTCCTGCACAAAGGGCAAATCGCAGAGATGAAAACTGGTGAAGGAAAAACCCTGGTGGCTACTCTACCAGCTTATCTCAATGCCATCGATAGTAAAGGGGTTCACATTGTAACCGTTAACGACTACTTAGCCCGTCGGGACGCGGAATGGATGGGACAAGTTCATCGCTTCCTAGGTCTGAGTGTCGGGCTGATTCAATCGGGAATGTCCCCGGTCGAGCGGCAAAAGAACTATGCCTGTGATATAACCTATAGCACCAACAGTGAATTAGGCTTTGACTATCTCCGGGACAACATGGCCACAGCAATGTCAGATGTGGTGCAACGTCCATTTAATTATTGCATCATTGACGAAGTAGACTCAGTACTGATTGATGAGGCCCGAACCCCACTGATTATTTCTGGGCAAGTGGAGCGACCGACTGAGAAGTACATTAAGGCAGCAGAAATTGCCCGCATGCTCTATCCAGAAGATCCAGACAATCCTGAACAACTAGGACACTACGAAGTTGATGAAAAAGCCCGTAACATCTTGATGACCGATGAAGGGTTTATCGAAGCAGAGCAACTTCTAGGGGTTAAAGATTTGTACGACCCCAAAGACCCTTGGGCTCATTATATTTCCAATGCCCTCAAGGCTAAGGAACTGTTTCAGAAAGATGTCAACTATATCGTGCGGAATGGGGAAGTAGTGATTGTAGACGAGTTCACTGGCCGAGTTTTGGCAGGACGCCGGTGGAGTGATGGTCTACACCAAGCCATAGAAGCCAAGGAACGGGTAGACATTCAAAATGAAACCCAAACCCTGGCAACCATTACCTATCAGAATTTCTTCTTGCTCTATCCCAAACTCGCTGGTATGACAGGTACTGCGAAAACAGAAGAAGCAGAATTTGAAAAAATCTACAACTTGCAAGTTACCATTATTCCCACTAACAAACCCTCTAAACGTCAAGACGTTTCCGATGTGGTTTACAAGACAGAGCCAGCTAAGTGGAGGGCAGTAGCAGAAGAATGTGCTGAACTCCATGAACAAGGACGTCCGGTACTAGTGGGAACCACCAGTGTAGAAAAATCCGAGTTGTTGTCGGGTCTGTTAGCCGAAAAGGGCGTACCCCATAACCTGCTCAATGCTAAACCCGAAAATGTGGAGCGGGAATCAGAAATTGTGGCTCAGGCAGGACGGAAAGGAGCCTTGACTATTTCCACCAACATGGCCGGGCGAGGAACAGATATTATTTTGGGAGGTAATGCTGACTTCATGGCACGGCTGAAGCTACGGGAATATTTTATGCCCAAAATAGTGCAGCCCGAGGAAGACGAAGCCTTTTCCCCCATAGCGGTAACTACTGCCAAGCCTAAATCGGACGCTGTTGGGTTTGCTCCAGGAAAGAAACAGAAAAGCTGGAAGGTTAGCCCTCAGATTTTCCCTACCAAATTGTCCCGGGAAACCGAACAAATCCTAAAAGAGGCAGTAAATTTTGCAGTTGAACAGTATGGACAGCAGAGTTTACCGGAACTAGAAGCAGAAGAGAAATTAGCGATCGCTTCAGAAAATGCTCCCACCAATGACGCAGTTATTCAAAAGCTGCGGGAAGTTTATAAAGCAATTCGAGGGGAATATGACGCATTCACCACCCGAGAACATGATGAAGTGGTAGAAAAAGGTGGCCTGCACGTTGTTGGTACTGAACGTCATGAATCCCGCCGTATTGATAACCAGCTCAGAGGACGAGCTGGACGGCAAGGTGACCCCGGTTCTACCCGATTTTTCCTAAGTTTGGAAGACAATCTCCTGCGGATATTCGGAGGCGATCGCGTAGCAAGGATGATGGATATGTTCCGGGTTGAGGAAGATATGCCCATCGAATCCGGGATGCTCACCAGCTCCTTAGAAAATGCCCAGAAAAAAGTGGAAACCTTCTACTACGATACCCGGAAGCAGGTATTTGAGTATGACGAGGTAATGAACAACCAACGGCGGGCAATTTACGCAGAAAGACGGCGAGTGCTGGAAGGACTAGACCTCAAAGAACAAGTCATCCAGTATGCCGAAAAGACCATGAGTGATATTGTAGACGCCTACGTTAACCCAGAGTTACCACCAGAAGAGTGGGATTTAGAGAGCTTGGTAGGAAAGGTCAAAGAATTTGTCTACTTACTGCAAGATCTAGAACCACAGCATCTAGAAGATATGACGGTTGGGGAAATCAAAACCTTCCTCCATGAAGAAGTCCGCAAAGCCTATGATATCAAGGAAGCTCAAGTCGATCAAATCCAGCCAGGACTAATGCGGCAAGCTGAGCGATTCTTTATCTTGAATCAAATCGATAACCTCTGGCGAGAGCATTTACAATCCATGGATGCCCTGCGGGAGTCAGTGGGATTACGAGGTTATGGCCAAAAAGACCCCCTGATTGAGTATAAGCAGGAAGGCTATGAGATGTTCTTGGAAATGATGATCGATATCCGCCGCAATGTGGTCTACTCCCTGTTCCAGTTCCAGCCACAAATGCAACCACAAGCAGTGTAATGCCTTATGTAGAATTAAGAATGTAGAATGTAGAATGCAGAATTAAGAATGCAGAATTAAGAATGTAAAATGTAGAATGTAGAATGTAGAATGTAGAATGCAGAATTAAGAATGTAGAATGCAGAATTAAGAATGTAGAATGTAGAATGTAGAATTAAGAATGTAGAATGTAGAATGTAGAATGTAGAATTTGAAATTCTTAATTCTTTCTTAATTCTTTCTTAATTCTTTCTTAATTCTTAATTCTTAATTCTTTCTTAATTCTTTCTTAATTCTTAATTCTTAATTCTTAATTCTTAATTCTTAATTCTTAATTCTTAATTCTATGGTCTAATCAACTTCCGTTCTGCCTGACGATACTCAGCAATCTTTCTAGCTCGTTGCAAAGGAATATAAGTAATCATTGCGACTAAGGGGATACCGGTTATTACCACAGCCACTGGTACCAATGGATCAAGCAATCCCAGGATAAAAATTAGACCCAAACTACTCCCAAAAGCTGTACTCACCAGTGACAGCCAGATCGAAAAATTCCTAGTCAATCCCCTATCCATAAACTTTTCTACTACAAAACCGATTGCTACCCCACTCATCAATCCAGCCACTAGTCCAGCGACAGCCCCAACCACTGTTGTAGCTTCTCCTGTTGCTACCAATCCAGTCAAAGCCGTTACCCAGGTAAGAATACCAACTAAAATACCAGCCGTTGCTCCCGCCATTGCCCCTGAGGTACGACCACCTGTTGCAGTTAACCAAGCTGCCAATTCCAAACCTACCGCTGCCCCAGCTAAGGTGCTAAAACCAGGTGTCGCACTAATTCCCATTAGAGTTCCGTAGATCAGCAGACTAGAGGCTATAATCCAATCGACAGCTACAGCAAATAGTAACAATAGGGCTAGGTAAGCGTAGGGGAGTTTTTTCCGAGTAATTGGGATAGGAGCAGTTTTGAGATTAATATCTAACGAATAAGTCTTAGGGGAAGAATTTGTGTGCAGTAAAACTTTTCTGTGGTAAGTTTTATCCGCCATCAACTTTCCAGTATCAATGGTGATTTTGCACTCAACTTCATTCCCTTCAAAGGTAGCTGGCTCAAAAGAAATCCAGCTATGGTAATCGGGAGTATGAGGTGGATCGTTAAGATGGGGCGCAACTTCCCACTTTCCGGTTAAAGTTGTCTCAGGTATAGGATTCTTGATCGAGATCGAGTGAGTCAGTTTTTTGCCCAAGCTAGTGCCGGTGAACTCCAGACTGGTGTGACTCAATTCAACCTTTGGTAAGCAAATCGGGTCAGTAGGTATAGCGGCTAGAGCAGCTGTAGCATTGGGATAGCGGTTTTCCAGTTGGGGTTCCACCATTTTTTCTAACCACTTCACCCAATGGGGACTCACCTTGGGAATTAAATGCTGAAAATTAACGTGATAGTGGATATCAACTAAATCATCAATATCCTCTGCTTTCGTATTACTCAATAAGCAAATTAATGTGATACCTACACTATAGAGATCTGATGCTTCGGTGAGTTGACGCCGAAATAATTGCTCTGGTGGCATAAAGCCTAAAGTTCCTTTAACCAGGCTACTAACCCCTACTTCTCCATCCCCCAGTCGAGCAAAACCAAAATCAATCAGATAGACATTGAGATCATCATCTACCAAGATATTGGCTGGTTTAACATCGCGATGAATGACTGCGGGAATACGGTTTTGGAGATAGACAAAAATCCCCAGCAAATAAATCGCAATTCGCTTAATTTCATCAGGACTAAAACTTCGCGGTTTGGCCAGAGATGAGGCTTGTTTATACTCCTGAACTAGGCAAAACCCATCTTCCGTTTGGAACGAATCTAGATAGCAGGGTATACCCGGATGTTCCAATCCTTTCAGCACTTGTATTTCACGCTCGTATGTGTCATAATTTAACCAGTTTGTGTTAGTTTTAATAAACTGAAACTGCTTAATGACAACATACTGTTGAGTTTTGAGGTTTATCGCCAGGTAAGTCTCTTTGCCGACCGCTTGATTGCACTTTAACTCCCTGATGATTTGATAGCCATGAATTTTAATTTCTAGACAATTATTCATAAGCTGATAGAAAGTTAACGTAAGCATTCAGCTATCAGCTATCAGCTATCAGCTTATGCCCTATGGGCACGCTAGGCGAACAGCTTATGGGCACGCTTGGCCAAAGGCCAATAGTTTACTGCTGAATGCTTAGATGGGCTTTTACCCAGACTTTCAATTTGATAAAATCTCGAACTCTTAAATTTTTTGGTTCGAGGTTTATTTTAAGCATTAGGCTGTTCGCGTAGCGTGAGCCTTTGGCTCACGGCTGACAGCTGACGGCTGAATGCTTACCAGTTAATGTTGATTAACTTAGTCGTTAAGAAACCAATAGCTATTACTGGTTTCTCTAACTGGTCTAACTTTAACTGGTCTAAACTACATCACATTTGATGGTATTGCTGGTTGATTAGTTTCAGTTCTTTCCCAGGGGAAAGACTTGTATTTTAAGTAGAAACCAACTAATACCACCACTATGATAATAATCATACCAATACCTAGGGAGCTGGGTAGCCAAAATGCCACTTCGATATGGTTGATTTGACCAGGTTGCAGTGTCCAAACTAGCTGATGTCCATCATCGTAAATCGTGGGACGAATGGCATTGGGGGATTTCTCAATACTGTTTGCTCCCCAAGGGGTCTCTAGGCTAAACTGCAAATCGAATAGTGAAGCAGCAGTAACCACAATCTTGCCGTTATCAGAGTTGATTACCCCTAGGCTACGCAAATCCAGGTCATAGCTTAAGTGATTTCGTTGCACCACCAGAAAGTTGTTTTGATCTAGGCGTAAATTAGAGTTAAAACTTGGGTTACTATCACTCTCTGGTGCTAATCGGGCATCTTCTGGGTGACCAACTGGGTTAAAAAACTGCTCAAACTTGGATACTAATTCCTTGCCGTTGTTAAAGGGAATTGCGATCGCAATTTCTCGGTCTGAGAGGCGCTGAGTTTTGCCCTGAAGCTGCTTTGCCCGACTTTCGAGACTTCTGAGCCATTCGGTCGCCTCAGCATCGCTCAACTTTGTCAGCTGTTCTCCAAGCTTGATCTGGTGGACAATCTTGCCACGGTGTTCACCGTCAAACCTGACCCCAAGATCATATTTGACACAACCAGACAGTAGCACTGATACCAGCACAATCACCCCCAGAACCCGTAAATGCCCCAGAGTTCCACTAACCAACTGCCTTAAACTCACAAAATTTAACTTCACCAACCCTTCTCCTTTTTTTCTTAGTGTCCTTAGAGATTTATGAAACAATAGGTCGATTTGTTACATATATAACCCAAAACTGATACCATAGCATGTTGTAATCATGTTATAGAATCTCATAAACCAGCCCAAATCCTATGAATCAGCCTACTTTACGTAAACTGCATAGTACCTTAGCTCCAATCATCTTACTGCCTTTCATGATCACAGCAATCACCGGGATAGCCTATCGATTAGGGAGAGCCTGGTTTGGGCTTTCCAAAGATCAAACGCACTTTTTAATGGCGATTCACGAAGGAGAATACCTTGGTGATCAACTGAGGCCGATTTATGTACTTTTAAATGGTTTAGGATTACTTTTTATGTTAGTTACAGGTATAGTAATGTATTGGAAAAGTATCAGCAAGAAAGGTATTTTTAGCAAAGCGATGGATAAAAAAACCGCCCCAGATAGTTAATTAGCTGACTCTAGCAATTTTTAATTCCGTGAGGGACTTACTAGAAGTGGGAGGGAGTCGGGAGTCGGGAGTCGGGAGTCGGGAGTCGGGAGTCGGGAGTCGGGAGTCGGGAGTCGGGAGTCGGGAGCGGTGCGACCCGTGGCGAATTTAATTCGCCATGGGTCGCACCTCTTGATGGAAAGCGCTAGTGGTTTTGGATGTGCATCAAGACAAGGTGAGCTTTGGCATTACTCACTTACATTACTCGCCGCCTAACCCACCCAACCCTTGGATTTAAGCAAAGTTAAAAAAACAGTCTCTGCTGGTAATATAGCGGTTTTTAGCCTAATGAGGTACACCGATTTTTTTTCCTGTTCCCTCTGCTCCTCCTGGGAGGGGTTAGGTTTGGGTTAATCTTCCCTGTTCCCTGTTCCCTGTTCCCTGTTCCCTAAAACCAGAAAATCTGTACCTCACCATATTGAAAACCGCTATATCAAAGCCCAAACCAAATCAATCCACCCAGGGTTAAACTCACCAAAGCAGCAGCTAGCCAGACGAATTGATTATCCTTAGTGTTAATCTCAGCAGGATCTAGGGGTTCTGGTACCAAGCCTAGGCTAGGCTGCTTGCGATCGCTAAAAGACCTATAATTCACATAACTCTCCCGGTCGTCACTTTCTGTGATCGCACCTAAGTCAGGAATGTTGGTCATCCATTCTGCTGGTCTAGTAAGCTGAGGAGCTTGCAGAATATAGAGTAAATCTTTGCCTTGTTTGGAGGTTTCTAGGTCAGGATGGCTAGTCAGCTGTTGACAAAGTGCGATCGCTTCCGCTTTTTGCCCAGCTGCCTCATAAGCCATCACCAACCACATTTGCACCTCTCCCCCGAGCCCAGAGGATAGATTTACCAAATTCCTGGCTGTAGTCAAATGCTCTATAGAAGCACGATACTCTCCTCGTTCAAATGCGGCTTTTCCTGACTGGTACTCTAGGGAAAATTTTTCATTAGCCATTAGTCATTCTTTAATTATTAATTGCTAATAATTAATTCGTTAATTATTAATTTATATTTTCAATTAACAATTTCCTATTAGTTGGTAAATTCTGATGCCACGATCATCGAACCGATTCCTTCATCGGTCAAAATTTCCAGGAGCAGGGCATGGGGAATGCGACCATCAATAATATGAGCCGCACGTACCCCTTGGGCAAGCGATCGCACGCAGCAGTTCACCTTAGGAATCATCCCACCAGAGACTACCCCAGTGTCAATCAACTGCCGTGATTGTTGAATATCTAGCTGAGGAATCAGGCTAGATGGGTCTTTAGGATCCTTCAAAACCCCAGGGGTATCAGTCAGCAAGATCAGCTTTTCTGCTTCTAAAGCAGCTGCGATCGCACCAGCAACCGTGTCAGCGTTGATATTATAAGCTTGGCCAGTATCATCAGCCGCCACGCTAGACACTACTGGAATGTAGCCACTATTGACCAAAGACTCTAGTAGCCGCACATCCACACTGCTCACTTCCCCAACAAAGCCAATACCCTCTTGACCTTGTGGGCGTGCTACGAATAAGTTACCATCTTTGCCACACAGCCCGACAGCATTACCACCGGCGTAGTTAATCCCAGAGACCAACTCTTTATTCACCCGACCCACCAGCACCATCTCCACTACATCCATCGTGGCAGCATCAGTCACCCGCAGACCATTCTTAAATTGTGGCTCAATCCCTAATTTCCCCAGCCAGCTATTAATTTCCGGACCACCACCGTGGACAACTACTGGTCGTACACCCACACAAGCTAAGAAGACGATATCCCGGATCACCTGTTCTTTGAGATTACTGTCTTTCATTGCCGCACCACCATACTTAACCACGACTGTGCGACCAGAAAACTTTTGGATGTAGGGTAGTGCTTCACTGAGTACCCGCACGCGGGTTGCTTCAGTTTCCCTAATGTACTCTTGAGTATAGAGCATAGGCAATCACTAAAATCTATAATCACATCCACAGCAGTTTAAATCATTTTCATGGCTTAGGGCTAGATGGAATCACACCCTCCTTAAGAATTGCAACAGACAAAGCTTCAGGGGAACAGAGGTAGAGCTGTTTTCTTCTCCTAAAAGATAGATGGGTCAGATGGTCAGATGGTGATATGGGTATAATTTTCGACCCTACTCCCCACTCCCTACTCCCTACTCCCTACTCCCTACTCCCTACTCCCTACTCCCTACTCCCATTAACCTAGGACGAGCTACCTCACCCAGATCTTGAAATCAGATAGTTTTTAGAAAAAATTGCGGATTTAGAAGCAAAACCCAAGACTAATTTAACAGAAGAAAACAAGGCTACTAGCTTCCTTCAACCAGGGCTTTATCTTAGATTTACCTTAATGGGTAATTAGTAATCACTAATTTTCGCTCACTACTACTGAGCAATGAACGATTACCATTAGCTCCTGTGTTAGCTTAAGTATATAGCCCAACAAACAATTGCTTATTTACCTGTTTCACCTCGATGCTGAAAATCCTTCTCAAGCAGCTCCGCCACGATCATTATATTCTTTGGTCTAACAGCTTTATTATTCTACTATTTTTAGTTTTAAGTATCTATGTCAAGATTCAGGACAGGGGTTATATAGTCGTAGGACTTTTTGATGATCCTTTTCTTCTCAATCGCCCCTACATCGGCACTTTATCAGCTGTGTCTGAATTAATGTGGTGCGTAGTAGTAACCATTTGTTTATGGTGCTGGTTCTTGCTGAACAAAATTCAGCCCAATCAAAAAATAAATCGATTTATTTTATACTCTGCCATTGGCATTGGAATATTATTAATTGATGATGTTTTCAGGATTAATTTAATACTAGCAAAGCAAGGGATTTCCAAAGCGCCGGTGTACTTTATGTATGGCATAGGTGCCATCCTCTATGGATTAGCTTTTTGGAGGATAATTCGAGCTACACCATATATACTCCTGATGATTGCGGCAATTTTATTTGTAATATCTGGTTTGGTGGACTCATCCCATTTGTCATCAGGACAAGGAACCCGAGCCATGCTAGAAGATGCCACTCGGTTATTGGGTATTATGAACATCACTCTCTATTTCAGCCAGGTATGCTGGCAGGTGATGCTGCAATCTTTGGATAGAAAGATAAATCGAGCTACCTAATTCCCAACTTGGGATTTAAAGTTCTCTGGGAAAAGACTTGTTGTGGGGCAATTTTAAATTCCGTAATTTCACAGATTTACAGTGGGTGGTCAAAACGTTAACAATATAAGAACTAAGTGTGTCTTAGTGTCGTGGGAGGTGATTACCTTCTTGATACCCAGTTCCACTTTAAAAGGGAATTAACTCCAACCGATAAGTCGGAGATCTGCTACTTGGTACGAAACCAAGCTGGTTAATCTGACCATTGCTGTTACCATCGGTGCTGCTGGAAATTGTTGCCCAATTGACCAACGGCATATGCTCAAAACCTTACAAGACATGTTCTCTGGTCATTATCTATCCCACGAGCATTGCTATGTCTGGAAGCCTGAATTAGTTGGACTTCATGGTGGATCGGATTTGCTAATTGCCCTATCCTATTACTCTATTCTGCTGTTGCTAATCTATTTTTGGTCTCAAGACCAAGATCTGCCATTACTGAAGATTTTATTACTATTGAGTGCCTTGGTTTTGTGCAGTGGCACCAGTCACTTGCTGGAGGTCTGGACAATTTGGCATCCAGATTATTGGCTCTCTGGTTTAGTCAAAGGCACTAGTGCCATACTTTCTCTGTCTAGCGCTATAGCACTAGTAGTATTGATGCCAAAAGTCTTAGCATTGTCCAATCCAGCTCCACTGGAAGCGACTAACACAGCTCTGGAAAAGGAAATTGCTGAACGTAAGCAAACCGTAGAAGAACTAGTGAGATCCCAACAAACCTTGTCCCTCCTGGTAGAGCAAACTCCCCTTGGTTTCATTGAGTGGAGCCTGGATGGTGAAGTGATGGAGTGGAACCATGTAGCCGAGAAAATTTTTGGCTATAACAAGATGGAAGCCCTTGGGCATCGTGCCCATGAATTGATGAAGCCGCAATCTTCCGTAGAGCAGTTCCAGCGAGTTCTGCAAGACTGTTTGAATTTTCAGTGTAACAACTGCATTACCGAAAATTACCATCCACAAGATGGCAGTAGTATATTTTGCCAGTGGCACAATGCTCCCTTAATTGAGTCTGATGGCACCATCATCGGAGTGGTCTCCGTGGTAGAGGATATCACGAAGCGCAAGCTAGAGGACGATGTCCTCAGCCAAGCCTATGAAGAGTTAGAAAAACGAGTATTAGAACGGACAAAGCAACTAGCAGCAGCTAATGAAGTCTTAAAAGCTGAAATCAGGGAGCGACGCCAGGTTGAGTCGGAATTAGGTAACAACCTAGAGCTGCTCAACCGATTTTTGGAATATGTACCCGCAGCTATTGCCATGTTCGATCAGCAGATGAGGTACCAGTTTGTTAGTCGCCACTGGTACTCAGAGTACAACATATATGATGACAACATCATTGGCAAAAGCTACTACGACGTATTTCCAGAAACTCCTGAGGGTTGGAAGAAAATACACCAACGGTGCTTAGAGGGTGATTCAGCAGAGTGTGAAGAAGATTTGTTTATTCGCGCTAATGGTGAACAACAGTGGCTCAAGTGGGAAATCCGTCCTTGGGTTGACATTAGTGAGAAGATTAGCGGTATTATTATGAGTACTGAGGTGATTACAGAGCGTAAGGAAGCTCAAGAGGCACTCAAACGACTTAATCAAGATTTATCCCGATCTAACCGTGAATTAGAACAGTTTGCTTACGTGGCTTCCCATGATTTACAAGAACCACTGCGAGCGATTAGTAGCTACACCCAACTCTTAGCTAAAAAATACCAGAGTAAGCTGGATGCTCAAGCGGATAAGTATATTCATTACATCGTAGATGGCGCTACTAACATGCAGCAGTTAATCCAGGATCTGCTGAGTTTTTCTCGGGTGGGAACCCATGGTAAAAAATTAGCAGCTACTGACTGCGAGGTAGTACTGAATCGGGTTTTAGACAATTTAAATGTAACGATTATCGAGAGCGATGCCATAGTTACCTATGACTCCTTACCTGTAGTTATGGGGGATGATATACAACTGAGTCAACTTCTGCAAAATCTCATCGGTAATGCTATTAAGTTTCGCAGCCAAGAGCTACCCAGAGTCCATATTTCAGCGGAACTGAAGGGTAAGGAATGGATCTTTTCAGTTCGTGATAATGGTATTGGTATTGAGCCTGAGTACTTTGAGCGCATCTTCACTATTTTCCAGCGCTTGCATACCCGCCGTGAGTATCCCGGCACAGGCATTGGTCTAGCAGTTTGTAAGAAGATTGTAGAGCGTCATGGGGGAAAAATTTGGGTAGAGTCAGAGCTAGGAGTAGGCACAACATTTTACTTCTCAATACCACAGCCTGATCATGAGTTAAACATTATCTAGAAATTTCAGTAACTGGCATCATGAACATTATGACAAATACTCAACCAATTGATATTCTGCTGGTAGAAGATTCGTCGAGTGATGCCGAACTCATTTTAGAGGCATTATGTGATAGCAAGCTATCCAGTAAGTTTCACTGGGTTGATGATGGAGCTAAAGCGATCGCATTTCTCCGTAAGCAGGGAAAATATCAGGAAGCCCCACGTCCAGCTTTAATTGTTCTGGATCTTAATTTACCAAAAAAAGATGGTCGCGAGGTTCTCCAAGAAATTAAAGAAGACCCCCAGATAAGTACAATCCCAATTATTATATTAACCACATCTGACTCTCAGCAAGATATTATCAATACTTACAGGCTAAAAGCTAACTGCTACATTTGCAAACCCATGGATTTGGAAAATTTTATGTCGATGGTGAAGCGGATTGAAGAATTTTGGTTAGACCTTGTTAGACTGCCATTATATCAATAAATATGGACACCCATTCCCTGAAAATACTGCTAGTAGAAGATAACCCAGCTGATGCGGATCTTCTCCAAATCATTTTAACTGATGCCCAAGAGATTCAGTGGTCACTGGTGCAGGTAGAAAAGTTACAAGATGCTATTGATTCCCTCAGTAAACATCATTTTGATATAGTATTGTTAGACCTATCGTTACCGGATAAACAGGGATTGATTACGGTAACAAAAACCCACGGGGTTGTACCGGATTTACCCATTGTGGTGTTAACGGGTCTTAATGATAGAGTGACCGCCCTAGAAGCATTACGAAAAGGAGCACAAGATTATTTAGTCAAGGGCAAAATTGATAGTGAATTGCTGATCCGCACAATTCGCTATGCTATTGAGCGAGCCAATACTATGAAGCAGCTTCGACAAAGTGAGGAGCAATTGCAACGACTCAATGAAGAATTAGAAAATCGGGTTGCGGAACAAACCGATGAATTAAGGCAAAAAAATCAGTACCTGCAACAGGAAATTTCAAATCGGAAGTCCTTGGAAGAAGAACTTCGTCAGGCGTTGAATAAAGAAAAAGAACTCAATGACCTCAAATCTCGGATTGTTTCTGTCGTTTCTCATGAATATCGCACCCCACTAGCCACCATCCTCTCTTCCGCAGAATTATTAGAACATTATAGTCATAAATGGTCTTCAGAAAAAAAGCGACGTCATTTGCAGCGGATTCAAACCACGGTTCAACATCTGACTAAGTTAGTGAGTGATGTACTGCTATTCAGTAAAGCTGAGGCAGGAAAATTGGAATTCAAACCATTACCTATGGATTTGGTAGCCTTCTGTAAGGAAATTGTGGAAGAATTTCAACTAACAGCTAAGACTGGGTTGACTATTAACTTTAACTGTATAGATAATTCAAAGGAAACGTCCTGCTGTATTAATCAGGGTTGGTTTTGCAAAGCTGATCTAGATGAAAAACTATTGCGGCAAATTCTGTCTAATTTGCTCTCCAATGGGATTAAGTATTCACCGGATGGGGGTGATATCCAATTTGATCTGATCATGAGTGATCATAGTACTATGTTCCGGATCCAAGATTCTGGCATTGGCATCCCCCCAGAAGACCAAGAACGATTATTTGAGGCTTTCCAGCGCAGTAGTAATGTTGGTACTATCTCTGGTACCGGACTAGGATTAGCAATTGTCAAAAAATGTGTCAACCTCCACGGTGGTGAGATTTGTGTAGAGAGTGAAGTGGGAGTTGGTACAGCCTTTACGGTCACATTGCCATTACACTCATCCCATTATTCAGGTGTTAGGTGTGAGGTTCATAGTGGTTAAGCTGTTCAGGATTTAGATTGGGATACCTAAATTGCTCAAAGGGAACAGCGGATTTGGGAACAGGGAACGGGTAAAAACCAATTTAAATGCCCATCAGCGTAGTGCTTAAAGCTTAATAGGGACAACCGTGTAAGTGTCCTTAATCAGTCTTGCTGGTGAGCAAATTGGTGAGCACCAAATAGAGAAAGTGCGATCGCAAACCCAAGCAGAATCGGTATCGCATACCAGGGAAACTCGGACACAGGTAAGTAAGCAGCAGCCCGGAGTCCAGTGCTGGTATAACTTAGAGGCAATAGATAGACAATCACTTTTAGGGCTGTAGGTAAAGTCCCTGGGTCAAAAAACGTCCCACCTAGGAAGGACATTGGAACAATTAAGAAGTTGTTGAAAAGACCAACCATTTCCAAGGATTTGACATTCAATCCCACTATCACCCCTAAACCGGCAAACACAGCACAATTAAGCACTAGCAACAACAGAAATAAGGGATTGAGAAAACTCCATACTTTCCCAGTAAACAGCACTGCTACCAAAATCACTGAGCCAGAAGTCATTAATCCCCGCAAAATCCCTGCCATCATTTTGCCGACATGCAAGGCTAAGGGATGGACTGGCATCAACAAGGTTTCCTCAAAGGTTTTCGTGTATAGCCGATCACCGCAAATGGAAAAGGTGGTGCCAGCAAAGCTAATGGTCATAGACGACAGCGCCACCATTCCTGGCAGAATAAATTCTAAGTAGGATTCACCAACTGCGGGAGTCATTGTCCGATCTAAGGTACTCCCTAGGCCGAGACCAAATGCTAATATGTAGATCACTGGGGAGATTAGCCCACTAGCAACGACTTGGGTGGCTCGCACCCGTAACTTTAGCCAGTCCCCCCACAAAACCGTGAGGCTATCTGTGACTATAGTCGGTAACTGGGACCCTTTTATGGTGTTTTGATGGGGCAGTGATAGATTGGATTTCACAGTATTGGTTTAAATTAAGTTAATTTTCCTTTACATTAATGAATATTACTACCGACGACCACAAGATTCTATGCATGAGTTCGTAGGGTGCGTTAGGGGCGGGCTTGCCCTCATTTTCCGACTCTTCGCGCCTGGTTGGCACAGCCCGCCCCGTAACGCACCACCCAAGGGCTCACCCTGATTTTCTGCCTCTGAGCGCCTACTTGACACAGCCCGCCTGGGAATTGTAACAGGCAAGATGCCTGTTCCACTCCCGACTCCCGACTCCCGACTCCCGACTCCCATTAACCTAGAATGTCAAGTTAGGTACTCAAAGATGGTAAGAAACTGACTATACCAGGAAAGGCAATAATCAACACTAACACCAGCAGTTGCAACAGAATAAACGGAATCGCACCTCGGTAAATTTCCATGGTTTTCACCTCTGGTGGGGCGACACCCCGTAAATAAAACAGAGCAAAGCCAAAGGGTGGTGTCAGAAATGAAGCTTGGAGATTGGCTCCGATAATTACGCCGTACCAGACTAAATCAAGGTTAAGCTGTTGAGCCACTGGAGCAAACAGCGGTACGACAATAAAGGCAATCTCAAAAAAGTCAATAAAGAAGCCTAGTAGGAAAATAGTTAACATACTGACTACTAGGAAGCCAATGTAACCGCCGGGAAGGTTTAACAACATCGCTTCCATTACGCGATCGCCATTCAAGCCACGAAACACTAAACTAAATGCTGTTGAACCCAGCAATATAAAAATCACCATGCTGGTAATCCGCATCGTGGCATCAGAGCTCTGTCGCAGGGATGGCCAATTCAACTGACCATTCACACCAGCCAATACTATTGCGCCCAAGCAACCCACAGCGCCTGCTTCCGTTGGAGTGGCAATCCCAAAAAAGATACTGCCCAATACTAATAGAATTAACAATAACGGCGGTATCATTGATTGGATAACCCGCTTTCCCAACGCTTTTCCACTGATATCTCGGACTTCTAGTGGTAGGGCTGGTGCTGCGTCTGGCTTGAGCCATGCTACGATGATGACATGAATGGCAAACGCCCCAGCCATCATTAAACCAGGAATCACGGAACCGATAAACAGGTCTCCTACGGATATTCCTAACTGATCTGCCAATACCACCAGGACTACACTCGGTGGGATAATCTGTCCTAATGTCCCCGATGCTACGATTACGCCAGTGGCTAGTTCTTTGTTATAACCGTAGCGCAACATAATTGGTAGGGAAATCAGTCCCATGGCCACTACTGTTGCGGCAACGACTCCAGTAGATGCGGCCAGCAACGCACCCACAATCACCACCGCTAAGGCCAATCCCCCTCGCAGCCGTCCAAACAGAATTCCCATGGTTTCCAACAGCTGCTCAGCAATGCCAGATTTTTCTAGCATGGAACCCATAAAAATAAAGTAGGGCACTGCTAGGAGAGTGTAGTTGCCCATGATCCCGAAAATCCGCTGGGGCATAGCGGTCATGAAAATCGGGTCAAAGATACCCAAACTCACTCCCACGATGGCAAACAAAATTGCCACCCCACCTAGGGAGAAGGCTACCGGGTAGCCGATGGAAAGTAATACCAAGGCACCGCCAAACATGGCCGGACCTAACCAGTCATAACCCATGGTTTTAGTCCTCCTCCTGGGGTGCCAAATATCCTGCAAAAATTGCCCAGTTTTTGATCGCTTCTGAGATTCCTTGAAGAATCAGCAACCCAAAGCTGACAATAATCATGGATTTAATTGGGTAACGGGGTAACCCTCCTGGATCTGGGGACATCTCTTGAATCGTCCAGGAATTAACAATTGCCCCCCAAGAAAAATAAATTACCATGATACAGAAGGGAATTAAAAACAATAATGTCCCAATTAAATTAGCGATCGCTTGAGCCTTAGGCTTCAAACTCTTATAAAAAACATCCACTCGCACATGGCCATTATGCTTGAGAGTGTAAGCCGCCCCCAACAGGAACACTAAGTCAAACAAGTACCACTGAGTTTCGATAAACCCATTAGAACTCAAATTTTCTCCTATAAAACGTCCCAAGTAGCGACCAACGACATTCCACACACCAATCAGAATCATCAGTGGCAAAATCCAGTAGGTTAAGCGACCGATTCTCTCGTTGAAGCTATCAATAAGTCTAGAGATACGTAATAGTTGTTGCAATAGCTACCCTCCTCACTTGCCAGCTATTGGAATGATATTTTATCATAGCAAGTCCCCATGACTGCGCTGCATCAAGACATTGTGTCCAAGAAGAGATAAGATTGGATAAGTTCTATCAAGCATTGCTGAATCTTTGAATGAATATGAGTAGAGTGGGCATCCTGCCCGCTGGAAAATAAGCATGAAACTGGCAAGATGCCAGTTCCACAATAAGCATGAAACTGGCAAGATGCCAGTTCCACAATAAGCATGAAACTGGCAAGATGCCAGTTCCACAATAAGCATGAAACTGGCAAGATGCCAGTTCCACAATAAGCATGAAACTGGCAAGATGCCAGTTCCACAATAAGCATGAAACTGGCAAGATGCCAGTTCCACAATAAGCATGAAACTGGCAAGATGCCAGTTCCACGCAAGATGCCCATTCCACCTCACTCTTAAAATCATTCCATTATTCAGCAACGCCTTCTATCAAGCCAGCAGCTATTAGTGTTTGGTTCAAGGGTAGGGATGAATTACCAGACGATAAGTTTACCTAAAGAATTTCTGAGAAGCTTGCAGGCATTGCCACCACAGCAACAGCAGATGGTGTTTGATTTTGTGGAGTTTCTGGCTCTCAAGTATGTTGAATCTGAGCCCAGTCAATCTCAGCCTCCTCGGATTTCAGGCTTGCTAGAAGGACAAGGATGGATCAGTGATGATTTTAACGAGCCTCTGTTTAAGGAATAAACGGTTACTACACCGGAACTCAAGCTGCTTTTGGGAGGAAGAGCATGACGTTCAAATTATTGTCTAGTGATCAAAAGTACCTACCTGAATGGCAAACCGCTGTAGGGATTTTTGACAATTTGAGACCTATCTTTTGATATCACAAATCATTACGCTCTTTAACTATCGATCGGTTCAAGCGATATACTCAGCTTTCCCCGGCTACAGGATAAAAATAAAGTTGACCGGAAGAACCCTAATAAACAGAGGAAACCAAGGATTTTAAAAGGATTGACCGGGGCTAGTCCGAAAATTTCTGGTATTAGCCAGTTCCATAGAACAATAACGAGTGAGTATTTTATTAGAGGTTCAATCAGCGAAATCAACATCGACGACAGACAAAAATAAATACACTGTCCCCAATTGATGGTGGTGTCATTGGACTGGATATTGTAAGAATCACCCATTACTTTTTACCGGATATTCATAGGTAAATAACAATCTCGCTAGAATCGTCAGCCCAATTGCTTGAAGCCATGAAACTTTTTGAATGTCAAACATTGTGGGCATTAGCCAATTCCAGAGCATAAATACCAAAGGGCTCCAAAGAATTGAAATCAAGATTAAAACAGGAATTCGTATTAAGGATTTGATGGTTGATACCTTAAGGGTCTCGAATATCTGATTTGTAATAGTATTCTCAATTTCAGATGGTGATGGTGTCATAATTTCTCTCCTAGGATAAGCTAATCTGATTTGGGAGCATGTCACTTTTGAAATTAGGTACATAGATCCCCCCCTAACCCCCCTTAAAAAAGGGGGGAATTAGATTCAAAAGTCCCCCTTATTAAGGGGGATTTAGCGTCAAATAGCATGCATTGAGATGCACCCTGGGTTTCAGCTTGCTCTGATAGTACATAGTTCATCTCTGCTGCCACTTTGATCTACTCCCAATTTGATCAGAACTTAGGAGACACAGGGATGAGAGGCTTTGTAAGCCATGAGTTTTACCTCTTGCTACAATTCATTTCAATCAAGATATTTATAGAATGTCAGATAATCCCCTGGCTTCGCAGTACCCTTGAGGGTACCTTTTTTGTTAAGAATGATTAACGTTATAGCAATTCTATTTCCCATGAGGTACTAAGAGATCCCCCGTTTCCCTTAAAAAGGGGGACTTTGAGGTTGATAAGTTTACCTCATAAATGCAATAACGGCTATAAGTTATTTTAGCTATAGTTCAGTATCTAATCCATTCCGGATTAGCACAAAAATAGATTAATAACAAGCCTGATCTATAGTCTAATCTGAAAATTTTTGGTATTAGCTTCCATCGATGAGAATGTGGAAAAATATTTAAGTTCCGGTAACCCCAGTTACAAGCCTTAAAAAGGATTGATTATTTTCATTCTTGAGCTAACTGCTGCGCTACTGTTTTGGGGTCTTTGTCTATTTCCTTTGTACTTGGGTTGAGGTCGATGTCAGGATTGAGTTTTTGCGCTTTTTTAAATTTTTTAACAGCATTGTTGAAATTTGGCTCTTTTTGTAACACAAAAGCCCGACCTTGTCTCACCAGAAAGTCTGCTTTGGTTTTATCCTCCCAACCGGCATACTTGAGACAGGCTTCTCCTGCTTTATTATTTTTAGGTGCAACGAGGTCAGGATGAAATTGTAGTTGATTACATCCCTCTTTTAAAGCCTCTTGCCAAGAGTAATTACGCCATATCCGCACTGTGTTGTCCCTACTGCCACTGAGAATCTGTTTGCCATCTGGACTAAAAGCGATCACATTGACACCATCTGTATGACCATGTAAGGTATGGAGAGGTTGACCGGATTCGGTGTCCCACAAGCGCAAGGTTTTGTCGGCACTCCCACTCAGAATTTTTTTGCCATCTAAACTAAAGGCGATATCATTGACAGCACTTTTATGACCTTCTAAGGTATGAAGAAGTTGACCGGATGCTGTGTCCCACAAAAGCACTGTGTTGTCGGAACTGCTACTGATAATCTTGTTGCCATCTGGACTAAAGGCGATATCATTGACAGCACTTTTATGACCTTCCAAGGTATAGAGAAGTTGACCGGATGCTGTGTCCCACAAGCGTACTGTGTTGTCCCAACTGCCACTAAGAATCTTGTTGCCATCTGGGCTAAACGCGATATCATTGACAGCACTTTTATGACCTTCCAAGGTATAGAGAAGTTGAGCGGATGCTGTGTCCCACAAGCGCAAGGTTTTGTCGGCACTCCCACTCAGAATTTTTTTGCCATCTGGACTAAAGGCGATATCATTGACAAAACTTGTATGACCTTCCAAGGTATAGAGAAGTTGACCGGATTCTATGTCCCACAAAAGCACTGTGTTGTCGGCACTCCCACTCAGAATTTTTTTTCCATCTGGACTAAAGGCGATATCAGTGACAAAACTTTTATGACCATGTAAGGTATGGAGAAGTTGACCGGATTCGGTGTCCCACAAGCGCAAGGTTTTGTCGGCACTCCCACTCAGAATTTTTTTGCCATATCGGCTAAAGGCGATCACATTGATCCAACTTGCATGACCTTGTAAGGTATAAAGAAGTTGGCCGGATTCTATGTCCCATAACCGCAAGTTGTGGTCATCACTGTCACTGACAATCTTTTTGCCCTCTGGACTAAAAGCGATCCCAGCGATCCCATGGACAACACTTTTAGGAGCATGTAAGGTATAAAGAAGTTGAACGGATTCGCTGTCCCACAACCGCACTGTGTTGTCATCACCCCCACTGATAATCTTGTTGCCATCTCGGCTAAAGGCGATATCATTGACAGCCCTTGTATGACCTTGATAGGTATGGAGCAGTTGACCGGATTCTGTTTCCCATAACCTCAAGGTGTGGTCATCACTGCCACTGACAATCTTTTTGCCATCTGGACTAAAAGCGATATCAGTGACAAAAGCTGTATGACCATGTAAGGTATGGATTAGTTGACCGGAATCTGTGTTCCACAACCGCACCGTGTTGTCATAACTGCTACTGAGAATCTTGTTGCCATCTCGGCTAAAGGCGATCGCATTGACAATACCTTTATGACCTTCCAAGGTATAGAGAAGTTGACCGGATTCTATGTCCCACAACCGCAAGGTGTTGTCGTCACTGCCACTGACAATCTTTTTGCCATCTGGACTAAAAGCAATCGCATTGACGGCACTTTTATGACCTTTATAAATATGGATTAGTTGACCGGATTTTGTGTCCCATAACCGCAATGTGTTGTCCCCACTGCCACTGAGAATCCGTTTGCCATCTGGACTAAAGGCGATCGAAGTAATATGATCTGTATGACCTTGTAAGGTGTGAATTAGTTGACCGGATTTTGTGTCCCATAACCGTAAGGTGTTGTCCCAACTGCCACTGAGAATCTTGTTGTCATCTGGACTAAAGGCGATCGCATTGACAGCACTTTTATGACCTTCCAAGGTATGGATTAGTTGACCAGATTCTGTGTCCCACAACAGCACTGTGTTGTCATCACCCCCACTGATAATCTTGTTGTCATCTCGGCTAAAGACGATATCATTGACAGCCCTTGTATGACCTTGTAAGGTGTGAATTATTTGACCGGATTCTGTGTCCCACAACCGCATTTTGTTGTCATCACCCCCACTGATAATCTTGTTGCCATCTCGGCTAAAAGCGATCAGACTTAAATTTTCTGTAAGACCTAAAAGATTCCTTTCTCGAACCTTATCTAAGGCTGTCAATAAGTTAGAATTAATTTCATTGATTACTGTTGGTTGTAAGGATTTTTGGTAATCTTGACTTCTAGCGGTTGATTCAATAGCTTGGAGCAATTCTTCTGTAGTAGGTTTGACTGATAGAGAATGCTTGAGATTGGCAGCTTTTGCGAGTAAATATGAGTTAATTGCCTGTTTATAAAATTGTAAACTCAAAATAATTGCAAAAACTCCAACCTCTATAACCAATATCAACCAAATCCTAAGTTGCTTCTGCTTTGCATGTGCTAATTGACGTGCCTTTACCTCTGCTTTGCGTTTGGCTTCAGACTCCTCTAGAAGTTTCTGTTGACGTTGTTTTTCTTCCTGTTGACGTTGTTTTTCTTTGTCAATTATGTTATCGCGGACTTTTTGACTAACCTTAATAAGTTCTTGTGCATCACTATTAAGTTGACCCTGGGAAAGATCTTTAGCGAGATAATCCTCAGCATTACTTAATTTTGCTCCTGATAGTAAAAAAGCTATTTCTTCTGGTTTACCTTCCCTTTTCCACTCTTCAGCTGCCGCTTCAATTTTACGGGCTATTCTCATCCCATCCCGGTTTTCACTTATCCAATTCCGCAACAGACTCCAATGACGAATCAAGGCTTCATGAGCCACATCCACCACTGCTACTCTCTTTGCTCCTCCTCCTTTACCTACCATTTCAGTGGTAACAACTAGCTTTTCATCAGCCAATTTCTGAACTACGGTATCAATAAGTTCTTCGTTATAGCGCTGATTCACTAAATTCGGCTTTAATACTCGTCTGCGGGTATCTTCTGTCCCTTCCCCCAACTGAGTTAGTGTTAGAAAAATATGCTTAACTGCTGCTTGTTCTTCTTCTGAAAATAGCTCATACACCTCAGTCGCCCGTTGACGCAAAGTACCCATCACACCACCCAATTTGACATAGGTGTTGAGCCGCAAACAGTTATCAGTGCTTTCTTCCCACAGTCGTGTCAGGGTATATTGCAACAATGGCAGATATCCTGGTGCATCTGCTACATCTGCCAGTATTTCTTTCACCAGTTCTGGCTCAATCTCCAATTCTACCTGTTTGGCTGGTTCTACAATTGCCTGTTTTAACTCCTCTGGTGACATGGGCATCACAGCAATTCCATGTTCTTGAATCTGCTGTGCCAATCCGCTATAGTCCTGTTCAAGACATTTACCAAAAAAGTCTGCTCGCATCGTCAATACCAAGCAGAGTTTATCCCCGGTTTTAGGTAAAGCCCCTAATAAGCATTCAAAAAACTGCTGTCTTTCTGAACTATCCTGACACAAGGTAAACGCTTCTTCAAACTGATCAACTACTAGTATTAGCCGCTGGGTATCGGTCACAGCGATTAATTGTCTCAACCCTTCAGAACCCTTTTTAATCAAATCCTCGGCTTGAGCTAATTGAGTCGCCCGTTCGATATCAGATAATCCAGAATCTACAAAGGTTAGTGCTAAGGAATTGAGGGGATGTTCACCGGGCTGAAGGATTTTTATCTGCCGACTTTCACTACCCGATAACCTCTGTCCCAGTTGTAACTGATATAATAATCCCGCCCGAACTACACTGGATTTACCACTACCAGACGCTCCCAAGACAGCGATAAAATTACCAACACGCACCTTTTCCAACAATTGATCCGTTAAGGCAGTACGACCGTAGAAATACTTGGCATCTTCTTCCGTACAATCAAAATAAGCCAAACCCTTATAAGGGCAGATACTTTTTTCTGAGGCAGCTGACTGTGTTGTTGCTGCTGTCCACCTGTGAGTCAGATTAATCGGTTCACCAGAATTACTAAAAATAGGACGCTGGGGAAAAGCATTCTGTTCTTGAGTAAGTAAATCAACTAAGGAATAGTTAGTTACCCATCGCTCCTGGCTTGGTTCCAATCCCTTGATCAGTGCAGAGGTGAGAACACTATGATTACTACCAATGTCTTCATAGGCGAGTTCAAAGGCACGAGAAGCAGCAATGAAACACCGGTCTCTGCCTTTACCCCGGTCTCCGGGGTCTGCTTCCGCTATATTTAGTACTTCTCCGGCATAACAGCAATCTAAAATAATAATCTGCTGCCTTACTTCACTTTCTTGTAGTAGTTCCCGCAACCATTTTAAACGAACACCCCAGTTACCCATGTCCGGGTTTACATCACTAGTTGCCAAAAAGCCTTCTTGTATGCCCTTGCTTTTTCGTAAACCATGCCCAGAAAAATAGAGTAGCGCTGTATCTGGGGGTTTCCCATTTGGTTTGAACAATTGTACTATGGCGTCTTCTAACTGAGTTAGAGTGACTTTGGTTTTTTTACCAACGCGAATGGTATTATTCTGTTTATCCTTAACCGCCGGGAGTCGTGTTATCTTAAAGTCTCCGTAATTCTCTAGTAATTGGGCTACAGCTTCTGCATCCCGCCCAGGTGCCGTTAAATTATTGAGGTGTTCATAGCTGTAGGTATTAATCCCTATTACTAAGGCATTCCGACTCATAACAACCAGCTTTTTAATGATAAATAGGTGCTTAAGAGGGATACAATTTTTGTAAGCATTCAGCTGTCAGCTATCAGCTATCAGCTATCAGCTAATCAGCTATCAGCGATCAGCTATCAGCGATCAGCTATCAGCTTATTCCCGAGGTCCCAGCGTCGAAGCCTGTGCCACGCTTTTGAATAAAGCAAGTAAACATTTGTTGAATCTGAGTTAAGTCTGCTGACCGCTGACGGCTGACGGCTGACGGCTGACCGCTGTTCGCGTAGCGCTTAAGCTCAATACTTACATTTATTAAATACCATACTATGACACAATTAACGCCAATTCAGCTAGAGGATGGCACAATTATTTATGTTGAAGCTACAGAAGATTTAGACATTCCTACGGTAAGCAGCCCAGACAACCAAGACGAAGAGGAAGAAGAAGAAGAAGCCCTCACCGACAAGGGGATGAGTTCTCCTGAAAGGCTACGACAGCAAATAATACAACACGCTCAAATCATTGAAGGTACGATCCGGGCTTACACTATTATTGGCTTAAATGCGTTTAAGAAAAAGCCAATACCTAATGTTAAAAAAGTAACCCTAGAATTTGGGATTGAATTAGGGGGAGAAGCGGGGATTCCTTATGTTACCAAAGGCACTGCTAAAAGTAATCTTAAGATAACAGTAGAGTGTGAGCTTCCTAAGCCAATTAAAAATCAAACTTAGTTAAGACAAATTACGCGCTCGCTCTTAGCGGAAGCTTCGCTTCATCGCTTGCAAGTAACTGAACCAGTTTCCGTAGGGTAAACACATTTACTGATGCAGTGCGTACGCACATCGCATTCAGGACTTCCGAGCCGGTTATGGTAAATGAGTATTAGTTACATCGGTAAACACTTCTAAGTACTTGTACAATTCGTCTAGCGTCCGATGCCCTGAGATTTCTTGGATTACCCGCAAGGGGATTCCTGCGTTGCTTTGTTGGGTGAGTGCTGTCCTGCGGAAACTGTGGGTGCTAACTCCTTCTATATCCACACGCTTACATGCCTCCCTAAGGATCCAGCTGGCGGCATCTGAGGTGATATGTCCTTTCCCGTGCCTTCCGGGGAATAGATAGTTTGCCCATTTCGGAGGGTGGTAGTCCGTTAAGTGCTTCCGCAGATCTTCCAGTACCGGGATGGTTCGGGTAGCCAGCTTACCTTTGGTGTTCCCTTTCCGAAACAGGACAATGGGACGCACGGAACCAAAGCGATCTAAGACATCCCTTATTCTTAAGGTCACCGCTTCATTGACTCGACAGGCAGTGTAGAGCATGACG
The DNA here is from genome assembly GCF_010671925.1 of Moorena sp. SIOASIH. Classification (GTDB taxonomy): domain Bacteria; phylum Cyanobacteriota; class Cyanobacteriia; order Cyanobacteriales; family Coleofasciculaceae; genus Moorena. The sequence goes on from NZ_JAAHIH010000007.1 coordinate 375,690, forward strand.
GCAAACAGCGCCCGGTCTCGTGGCGGGTTAAGGGTTGCCCCTTCGTTGAACAGGAGCTGGATTTCTTCTGCTGTTAAAATCTTTGCCTGGCCATGGCGGTCGATTTTCATGCCGCACGCCTCAATACACCCATGCCTATTTATTCAACAGCTTGGGTGTACCCGAGTCAATACAATGTGGGTGCGATCTCTCAAGCGCGGAAGCTTCGCGTGACTCGCGCAGCGTGGCCTACGGCCAATCGCGTTTGGCTGTGCGTAGCGCATCACAGGGGCGGGGCGGTAGCAGGGTCGTAAGGGAGCCTATGTGCCCAAATAAATTTATTCCCACGTAAGTATTTCCGGAATCCTGATTCATCGACTGTAGTTTACATCGAGGAGCGATTCGGCCTTTACTTCAACTATATATAATCGTAGCTGATGAAAGCTAATGAAATTGTGAGACGATATGCAGCAGGAGAAAGGGATTTCCGCAGGGTAAATCTTAGAGGTCAGTCATTCCAAGGGAAAGACCTTTCAGGGGCAGATTTTAGTGAAGCTGATATTAGAGGGGCAAACTTTAAGAATGCTAATCTAACCGGAACTAACTTCTGTAAGGCGAAGGCTGGATTACAACGACCCTGGGCAATTGGTTTCCTCATTGGATCTTTATTGCTGTCAGGAGTAATAGGATGCTGGATCGACAGGGACTTCCGTACATGGCGTAATGCTAGAGAAGCTGTCATGAAGTGCCAAAGTACCTGAAACCCGTTTATACAGGGAACTAACCGGCCTACCGGCTAAGAAGAAGTTTGCTATCCATGCATGTATAAAGGGTGCGCTTGTAGGTAGGCGAATGAATAGCATTAACGACTGGGTGTATGCTATCAAGAGGCTCAAGAAAAATGTGCCCAACAGCGAGGAAATAGAGTCCACGGAGAAAACTCCTGAACCACCCTCTGAAGAATCTCCCAAACCACCTTCTAAGTCCATGGCTAGCAGACTGAAAGAATTAAAGCAAAAGTTCACCGAATTAACCGGGGTCCCAGCTAATAAGAGATCAGCTTTACTCGTCTGCTAGGAAGGCTCACTTGAGGGCAGGCGGATGATGAGCATCGTAGACTGGGAACACGCGATCTCGCACATCAAAAAGAGGTTGGTTGATGTGGACGAACCTACTCCTGTGGCAAGTCAACCCGAGCCGGAACAAGCAGCTACAGAAGAGTCCGAAATCAGGGTTGCATCTACTTACGAATTAATTTGCACTCAACCCGAGTACATTGCTGAAGCGATCGCAGAGGCTGAAATCAAAGTCGGAAATTACATGAAATTAATAAAAGTGTTCCATCCGGATAGCAGCAAACTTCCTAAGGATAAAGCTGAGTCAGTTTCCAAGATACTAAATAACGTAAGAGATAAATTGGAACAACAAGGTTATGACTTATTATCAGGACAACCACTCTCAAAAGAAGAGCAGATCGAAGATATCTTCAGAGACAACCCCTCTGACTATGGAGATTCTGGGGAATTCTAATGTCAAACTGTCAGAGGAAGAGCTGACGGATCGTATTGATTCATATTATGAATTGTTTCCCAAGGATTTTCAAGATGCGTTAGATTCGAGGCGTCATTACAGAGTAAAAGACGATCGCAGGTTTAGTCTCGTAAGCGAAAGAGAATTCGATGAGGTAATAAATTCAGTCAATCCTGCCTCCAAGCCAGGAACCATAGTCGTCGAATACAAAAAAGACTGGCTAACGATAGATGACATAAATGAATGTATAGTTACTCGTGGTTACATCGAACTAGCAGAAAAACATTTAGATGATTTTACTTTATTTATTTTTGTTTCCAAAGGGGCTTCTATAGAAGTAAAAAATGTGGCAAAGAGACTCAGTGAAAGATGTGGAGTATAAATCAAACTGTACTCATATTTTGAATACCTGAAAGGTATAGCAAAGAATTATGCTAAGTGGTCTGTCGATCGCCATTCCGAACCAGACGTAGTGAAACTCATCTATGATATTTATTCGTTCTATAGATATTCTGATCAATGGTATATGTCTGTTATGTCTACCGTAAGAGACTCAAGGAAAAATTCGAGATCCGAAGATTTTAACAGTTCTTCGAGTGAGGCAGCTAGGAGAAAGTCCCTCAAGGAAGTAAGACAGCGATTCACTCAATTAACTGGTTTGCTCGCTAAGAAACGGTTCGCGCTCAAAGTCTGCAAAAAAGGATCTATAGATGACTTGCGGATGATTAGTATAGCAGACTGGGAACATGCGATAGCTAACATCGACCAGAAATTATTAGATATCGAGCGATATACCTAAAACAGCCCCTGCAAGAAAACTAGAAAGATAGTTGACAATCAAAATTATTGTAGGTTATATTAGTTGTATAAAGCGATCGCGCCAACTTACCCAGGAACGCGATCACTAACTGAAAGACTTCAACGTATATTTAGTCTTGGAGGCTTAGCATCCTTTCTTTTTCTGCCTCCCGATTGCTACTCCCGATAACGAGTAACGAAACTACTAACCTGACCAGCGGAAAACGCGATCGCAGCCCGACGCCAGTAACTAGGGAATTTATAAAAAGTTTTATATTAGTATCGCTTATAATACAATTAGTACCTTTAGTGGACAAAAAATTAAGCGCAAGGGAATCCAAGAATATGTGGGTAGAGTTAAAGAAGTAAAACGGACTTTTTATCGACATAGTGACTTTTATATTGGATTATATGGTTACAACTGGCTTAATTTTTACTCCGAAGTTTGTGAGCTTATTTATAAATTAATGAAGTGATCCCGGAATAAACTCCCATTTTATCAGCGAGGTCTCAAAGCTATGACCTTGATTATGTCTGCTTTCTAGCTACTATTGTCACCCCGCCAGCCTAAAAAGACAACAAAAAAACCACTGAATAATTAGTGGAGACTGCTCAGTAACTTTTTCCCTTGTCAACCAAGTAGGTACTTTGATTTTAGCGAAAACTATACCTTTCTAATTTGTTAAAAAGGGATCGCTTTCCCTGATTGGCGTTCCAGTTACCTGTCATAAGACATGTACCAGGAAACATCCGTTTTAGCCCTCAAGGACGTACCTCTTGAGTGGCAACTAGCCAACCTTCGTTCCCTCTCTTTCTCCCACATTAAATAAGCTACGCCAGGACGTCTTGGGTTGTTAGTTCCCTTTAGTTCTTCTACATCAAAAAACTCGTTTTGTTTTATTATGTTCAATACCTTAAGTTCCCTGACTAAGGTTGCCCGGTCTAGTACTTGCTTGTCGGTTCCCGTGCCTTTTTTGTCAATCCTTTCTATCTCGTCTACACATCGGTGGATTTCGGATTGAATTTCGATTTGGAAAGCTAGGGCTTTTCTGTAAGTCAACATATTATTTTTTTTGGTAATTAAGAGAAACAAGGCAACCGTTGCTTTACATTTTGCGGTTGTCTTATTTCTCTCTACAGGTACTTTAAAAAGGAGTCCGGAAGTTTGACAAATATTTTAGATATCTCTTTTGGCTCTTCTAAAGAGCTTGAGGGAGAGTTCAAGGATATAGCTAGGTTCCGGAACTTTCAGTTTTTTTTAGTGGGGGGTAACCAAAATCATGATTGCCCCCAGTGGAACCCAGGGCTGTTTCAAAGTCTGACTAAACTTCATGGGTGAGGGCTTGAAAGCCCCTTATGCTAAGCAAATCGTCGTTTTTTTCTACTATTGGGTTTAATTTTAGAAAAACAGGCGCGAAACTTTGGCCACTCGGGAGGTTCAGGAAATCAAAAAATTGAGAATGAAACAGCCCTGCTCATAAAGGGCTGTGCGACCAATGCCATATCGGCTCTGTGAATCTTTGATGGGAAACTTGTCTATTTCCTGATTCATAACCATTGACCGGATGTCCACCGGATGTCCACCGAATGTCCACTGAACATTTTACTATGTAGAGGAAATAGGGGAAATCCTGTGTACTTCATTAGACTAGAAACCACTATACTTGTACTAAGGTATATCTTTGGGTATATCTTTAAGTTCTTTTAGGTATATCTTTAAGTTCTTTTATTAGTTTCATTTCGGCGGTTTTAGGATTAAAATTTTCAGAAAATATGGTAGGGCAAGGATATCTTAGATAAAGTTTTTGGCAAGTAGCTTTCAATGTGCTTTTATCTGTATAAATTGCCTTTTAAAAATTAGCCTCCTGTGAATTATCATTCTGTCAATTAGCTCCCAAAAAATTTCTCCTAAAATTGATAATGTTGTTTTGCTTTTTTCTAATTAATTTGTGTCAGTTTTTTTCTGGGAGATCTGGTTTTCTGTGGGCTGTGTCGCGGTGACAACACAGTTGTTTTTTTTCTTTGGAATTAGATGGCAAAAGAGGCTGAGGTTGAGTTACTCAGAAGTTGACCAAGAAAAGAAGTGGATTTTAGTTTTGGTTTTAAAGACAAATTCAACGATGTTCCAATCGCTGTAAAGCGAATATTGCTCTGTAGCATCTTTGAAGTCAAAATTGAAACAATTCACTTCGCTTACACCTCTAAGTCCATTGTGAAGCTCCTCAAGGGTTATTTTTTTGATATTGGAGTTTTCGATGTGTTCATTTCTCTCGTCTTTTGATTCATTGTCCCAGTACAGTGTGTGGATTGCTGCATTGTAAAAAACTTCAACGGAAGTATATCTGCTGGAGTCCTCTTCGAGATATTTGATTTCCTGATTACCTAGTTCAATGTAGATTTCGACTTTATTCATAATATCGTTATACGTTTGCTGTAAGTTTGTCGGCTTTCTCAGTACAGGACAAAAGGTTTGAAAAGTTGACTTGGGTGGGGTTTAATCCTTAAGAAAGCTCTCCAACCCCATCCACTTTTGACAAAGGTGGACCTGTGTGGAATACTAGGGATTGCCAAAGTGATTTTCATACAAGCATTTGCCAGTAGCTTTTTGGTAGACATTGAGAGTGAAGTTCATCTCAGGAAAATCTACCCATTCGATATGGTACATATTCTTGTCGTCCTGCCAGGAAAAATGCTCAGTGAAAGTGATGAAACCGTCTTGGCTGTTGTCGATAGTGTCTTGATGGTTTGGTCGTCCCAGGACAATGTCCCCGATAACTCCCCAAGTTTGAGTGGCTCGTGACTCCCGAATGATCAAGTAGTCGAAGGTACTTTTGCCATCGGCCTCGTCTACTAGGGCGTACTCAATGGTCAAATCACTGGAAGATTGCGTTATAGGCTTAATAAAAGCCAGGTGAGGGGTTGGAACTTGGCTGTTTTGGTTCAAGTACTCTTGCTCGTAATCCCAGGTGCTCTGAGCCTCAGCAGCGCCAGCAGAGAGGACAGTCAAACCAATGAGGGGAGCGGTGAGTTTGTTGGAGAAAATCATAATGTATGTCTGATTGAGTTTCCTCCTACTACTTACTGCTGTGATTTACTGTGGTCAGAAAAAATAATCACAGGGCTAAAAGTTTTTCAGGGCAAGGGCTCACCTTTCAAGGGTATGTTTTTTACAAAGACGTCAGGTGTAGGGTGTGGGGCGTGGGGTGTGGGGTGTGGGGGTACAGACAAGCGATGCATCGCTTGTTCGTTGTTTTTCTTTTCCTCTCCCTCTGGCTTGTCCTATGTTTTACCCAAAGGTAAAAAACCTACCCCTGTGAGCAAGGGCTCACCGGGTGACAACAAAGCTCAAACCTAATAGCGTTTATCATAACTATGAGGTACACATTGTTTTGACTTATTCACTATTATCTGCTCCCTGCTCCCTGCTCCCTGTTCCCTGTTCCCTGTTCCCTAAAACCCATAAATTTGTACCTCATGAGTTTTAGAATTGCTATAATACCCACAATACTTTTGAGGGATGTGAGATGGCATTGAACTCTTCTACTTCCAGTTCGCCCAATACAGATAATTGGCAAACATCCTTGCATAAAGAAGAATTCTACACTTGGCATAATTACCGTTGTGCCTATGAAGTCTATACCCCAACAGATGAAAGTGCTAAGACGAAAACTCCTCTACTATTAGTCCATCCTATTGGTGTTGGACTATCACGCTTTTTTTGGCATCGCTTTTGCCAGGAGTGGTTGAACACTGGCGATGGTCATCTAATTTATAATCCCGACTTGCTAGGATGTGGCGAAAGCGAAATGCCCCTTCTTGCTTACTACCCTATTGATTGGGCTGACCAGTTACAATATTTTTTAACAACTGTAGTCAAAAAACCGGTGATTCTGCTAGTGCAAGGGGCTTTATTACCTGTGGCACTTACCTTGATCCAAAAGCAAACTGAACCAAATTATATTCAAGGGTTAGTACTCTCAGGTCCTCCGTCTTGGTCTCTGATTACAGCAGAAACTCAATACTGGCAGCAGCGAGTTGCTTGGAATCTCCTCGAATCTCCTTTAGGTAGTGCCTTCTTTCGTTATGCTCGTCGCCGTCAATTCCTGCAAAAGTTTTCGGAAAATCAACTGTTTGCTGAGAGTTCTACAGTAGATAACGAATGGTTAGATAATCTCCAAAAGGGAGCAATTAATCCAGCTAGCCGCTACGCAGTTTTTTCTTTTTTGGCTGGCTTTTGGCGACAAAACTATCAACAGGCGATCGCTAATACGTCTCAACCTACCCTAGTAGTAGTAGGAGAGCAAGCTTCAAGTATTAGTAAGGTGGGTAAATCTGAAACACCAGAATACCGACTAGCTCAGTATATCAAGCATCTTCCTCAAGGTGAAGGTGGTAAAATTCCTGGTCGTAATGTTTTGCCTTATGAGTCAACCTATGAGTTTGTAAAAGTTGTCCGAGATGCTATTTCTAGGTTTGAGTAGTAGTATAAATGCAAAGGTAAGCATTCAGCCGTCAGCCGTCAGCCGTCAGCCGTCAGCCATTCGTGTAGCGTCGCCTTTGGCCTTGGATCACGCTACTTGAGATGCTTATTTTATTCAAAAGCACCGATTGCACTACTTGAGGTGCTGCGCGAACAGTAGCATCATCTGTAGCCCATAAGCTGATAGCTGATAGCTGATAGCTGAATGCTTACATGCAAAGTAACTGCACCGATTAACCCAGGACGTGCAGTTACTGGATGTCCAACTAGTATTAGACGTTTACGAATGTTAATCAACAAAGACCAGTGCATCGCACCCATTTGGATGCGATCACTTGTTTCACATTCTCAATAGTATCAAAGGTAGAAGAGCAAATGCTTACTGCTGATTGTATCATTCAGATGTCTGGATATCGCCTAGGTCAGGACGAGAAAGAGTTTTTCTTTCGTGATTTACCATTCATTTACCAAGAAGTGAAAGGAGAGTTTCCCGTTCACTCTGGGATGGGGGATGATAAATACCATCGCTCTCAAAAGCAGCGAAAGAAGATCAAGAAAGCAAGGAAGAAAGGGAAAAAGCGGCGGGCTGCTGTTCTAGCTAACCTATATGATGTAGATTTTTTTGACGCTTACCGCGATCAATTGTTCGGAATGATTGGAGTACTAGAAGAGCGAACACTACTAGCGGCCATACCCTTAGAAGAGTTGAGCGAAGACGAAGAGCAAGCAATAGATATCCTTACTGACAAGGAGGAAGAATTATCAGATAGGTATGATGAGTTTCGCAATGCTATTGTACTCACCGCATGGGAGTGATCAACTTAATCGTTGATTTGGCAATAGACCCCTTTCATCTATCCGGAAGGGTTTTGCGATCGCTTTTATAGGATTTATGAGGTACGCTTCTCAACCTCAAAGTCCCAGGGCAAACGCATCTAAATTCTATAAGTCTTACTCAGAAAAGATTTCTAGCTTAATAAGCAAAAATACTTATTTTGTGAATCTCATATCCAGTAAGCATTTCAAAATAAGATGCGTTTACCCTGCCAAAAGTAATGTATAATAAGTTAGGTACAGGTTGAAAAACCGTTCGCGTAGCGTGGCCTTTGGCCTTGGCTCAACCGGGAGAGAAACCCGCAATTGATTGACCTTAAAACAATAATGCCTAGAGGGTAGGGAAAATCCTCTTTAAAAACCCAATCATCAATTAACAGTTGGTGTGTGAACCCAGAAAAATCACGCTTTGCGAAAAAAACGGTACGGTGGGGCACACCGAAACCAAGTGAAAAGGAAGAGAAACAGACTTTTTAAGGCACTTCCTATTAAGTAACTAAACGCCTAAAGAGAGCTTCCCTCTGGGTCTGTCGTGAATTGACTAGGAACTTGGTCTTGACGGGTTTTTGGTTTAAGTATTGTCCTATTTTTGGCGGCGTCAAAGATAGGAACACGGCGGTTTAAGGCGGCTCGCTGATCTAGGAATCCCCGCTCTTTCAAGACGGGGAGTGTCAAAGGTCTATTGTTGTACTAGTATGATTAACTAGAGACAAATAGGAAACAAACAATGAGCAACATCTACGTATTTCATCAGGGGCGAGGAGATAGTGGCTGGCTTTGGTATAACGTTTTTGATGGCAATGAGTGGCTTGGAGATGAAAAAGTTCCTAAAACTGGGATGACAGGAGATCCATCAGCAGTAGTATACAATGACCTTTTATATGTCTTCCACCAAGGACGGGGAGATAGTGGCTGGCTCTGGTATAACGTTTTTGATGGCAATGAGTGGGCTGGAGATCAAGAAATTGGTAATACTGGCATAAGTGCTGGCCCATCAGCAGTAGTATACAATGACCTTCTCTATGTATTCCACCAAGGACGGGGAGATAGTGGCTGGCTCTGGTATAACGTTTTTGATGGCAATGAGTGGGCTGGGGATCAAAAAGTTCCTAACACCGGAATTAGTTCTAGTCCATCAGCAGTAGTATACAATGACCTCCTCTATGTGTTCCACCAAGGACGGGGGGATAGTGGCTGGCTGTGGTATAACGTTTTTGATGGCAATGAGTGGGCTGGAGATCAAGAGGTACGGGGCACAGGTTTAACCGATGATCCAGATGCATTAGTCTACAACGGTCAAGTATACGTGTTTCACGAGGGCAGAGGTGATAACGGTTGGCTCTGGTGCAATGTCTTCGATGGCGATGAGTGGGCTGGAGATCAAAAGATACATAAAACTGGGATAACTGCTGGCCCATCAGCAGTCGTATATAACGACGAAATTCACCTGTTACATCAAGGGCGAGATGACAGTGGATGGATGTGGTGTAATGTGTTTAATGGTTCTGAATGGGTTGGAGACAAAAAAGTCCCCAAGACTGGTATTTCTGAAGGACCAAGTGCAGTGCTTTACTAAGTGATTTGGCGTTGCTGAATCAAGATAAGAATTAAGAATTAAGAATTAAGAATTAAGAATTAAGAATTAAGAATTGGGAATTGGGAATTTAGAATGCGCGAATTGGGAATGCGCGAATTGGGAATTCTGACTTCTGCCTTCTGCCTTCTACATTCTGGCTTCTGTCTTAACCATTCACCATTCAGCCTTCTACATTCTTAATTCTACATTCTTAATTCTACATTCTCCATTCTACATTCTCCATTCTCCATTCTAAATTCTAAATTCTGTCCTCCTTACAGTCGGATTAGGATTTGCTCTCGCTCCGTGATGGGATAGGGACACAAATTTTCCTGCTTCGGTTCCCTCTGTTGTCCAAGCTGTTCAAGACGCTCCATTGTGCTACGCACACGCTACGCGAACGCTTCACAATAATCGATGGAATGATGAACGAATCGTGTCTTTGCCATTATGATAGAGTTACCTAAACTGTGGTTTGGGAGAGAGCCGCGCTTTGCGTTCGCGTAGCGGAGGCCTTTGGCCACGCTAAAAGCGAACGGCTTTGCCGAAACGCTTCATCGCGTAGCGTCTCTGTAGGAGAATCGCAGCCATCAAAAAGACAGATCCAACCACCGGACTAGTCATTACAAAAAAAAAGACCCATTATCGGGTCTAGAAACAATATAGTTGGAAGTGCATCGGACTATTGAACTTCCAAAAAATATTTGTGAACAACTTCTATTTTTAGTTTTTCTCCATAAATGAAGAGCAACTACCAAATAGGTGAAGCTGACAATCACAAACTAGAATGATTAGAAACCAGAATCAAAGAAATTAGGATTATCGATTTGACTAGCCTGAACTCCAACTAGAACTGCTAAAAGGTCACCGTTGCTAGCTATTTCAGCTCCTTGGCTAGTATCAGAGAAATCCAAGCTCCCAAAATCTAAGCCTGGGCCTAGAACAAATTTAGCTTGACTAAGATCAAAGTTATAGATAGTATCATACCCATCCCCTGTAGTTAAAACGACACGAGCAGCACCGGTTCCTAAAAAGACTTGGTCTAGACCGTCGCCACTAGAAACAAAATCATCTCCACCATTACCAAAAATAATATCATCGCCATCGCCACTATTACCAAAAACAATATCATCGCTATTGCCACCAAATAACCCATCACTGCCTGAAGAGCCTATTAAAGTGTCATTTCCACCAAAACCCTGAATCTGATCATCACCACCGTTGCCATTTAGTACATCATCACCACCATTACCAGCAATTTTATCAGCCTGGGAACCACCATTTATTACATCATCACCATTCCCACCATCCAAGAGGTCATTGCCACCGTTGCCATTAAGCTGGTTATTACCAGACCCTCCAAACACCGATAGAACTTCGCTATCAGAGCTACCATTAATTTGGTTATTGCCATCACCACCTTGAAGAATATCACCACTAGTATTACTACCATTGCCATTAATTTGGTCATCACCATCCCCACCTAAGACTTGATCAAAACCAGAGCCACCATTGATTTGATCATTGCCAGCAAGACCCTCGATAGTATCATTTCCACCGTTACCATTAATCTGGTCATCACCAGGAGTACCCTGAATAAAATCATCCCCTGGTGTTCCATTGATTATATTAGTCATGTTTATCTTCCTTGATAGTAAATACTACCCTTGATAGCTAAAAAAATTATCTCAAATTAAATCCTGATCATAGAAAATCATTAATTTTTCCTATTAACCAGGCAGTATTGACTATAAAATTGCCTAAAAATATACACAAGTTAACAAAATAGTTGACTCTCAAAGCATTTGTCAGTTAACCTAATAATATCCGGACAATTATACTTTAATGAGAGAAAAATTCCAACTATTAGTGGTCAGATAGCGTTACTGACTCCGATCATTTTCAACTTATCGGGCAAAGGCAGCACTACCATAAACATGCCTTTGCCCTAGAATTAACGATCGCCCCTAACATCAAGGGTAATCTCAGCAGTGATCACCCGGTCCGTCTGGGAAACAATCTTAACCCGTCTAACCCGACCAGCATAGGGCGATCGCGTAGCGTCTCCCTAGGAGAATCGCACAATACTCAACTCCGCCAGCTCCTTGTTTACCTCCTAAGACATCCTCTCAATTCAATAACTAGTCAGATAATTAGTTTCGTGTGAAGATTCTTAAACCTCACAAACGGCTCAATTTTCAGCGAGGACAAAACGCTCTATCCGTTATCCAGAGTGCTTTGTAGCCTTTTTGTAACCCCTTGAGGGCAAAAACAAAACAGCTGAATTGTTACGATTTGTAATTGAATCACATAATTGCACAAAATCTGCACAGAGGATTTGCTTGAATAGTTTTGGTCCGAAAGCCGCTGCATCCCTGACTTAGAAGTTAGGGGTCAGTTTCCTTGAGTTACCTTGTGTCTCTGAGAGAGGCTACAAAATTCTTAACAACAAGGCTCAACGGAATTGAAGCTACGGGAGTAATTCAAGGCTGCTGATTGATTCATTACTCTGCTGTTTGGCAGAGTAGGGCAGGCAGTCTATTACTATCCAGTTTTGGATTTATACAAGTCAAGATGTAAGGAGAGACTTTAATGTTAGATGCATTTGCACGAGTGGTTGCCCAAGCTGATACCCGAGGTGTATATCTCAGTAACGATCAATTCGATTCCCTCAGGAGCATGGTTGCTGAAAGCAATAAGCGCATGGATGTGGTCAACCGACTCACAAGCAATGCCTCTGCAATTGTAGCCAATGCTGCCCGTAGTCTGTTTGCAGAGCAGCCCCAATTGATCCAGCCTGGTGGCAATGCTTACACTGGCCGTCGCATGGCTGCTTGCTTGCGCGATATGGAGATTGTCTTTCGCTATGTAACCTATGCCACCTTCGCTGGTGACGGCAGTGTTTTAGATGATCGCTGCCTTAATGGCCTGCGGGAAACCTATGTAGCACTGGGAGTTCCTGGAGGTTCTGTAGCTGAAGGTATCAATAAGATGAAGGACGCTGCGATCGCCATTGCCAATGACAGAACTGGCATTACTCCTGGTGACTGTAGCTCTCTAATGTCTGAGTTAAGTGGTTATTTTGATCGAGCTGCTGCTGCTGTTGGCTAGTTTCACCAAACCCTAGGACAGCCATCTGCTCGTTCAATTCTTCAGTAGCATTCGTTTACGAAAAATTTGCAAAACTTTTTTTTGAGAGGTAGATTACATTATGAAAACTCCCCTAACTGAAGCAGTAGCTACCGCTGACTCCCAAGGCCGCTTTCTGAGCAGTGCCGAAATTCAGAGTGCGTTCGGTCGTTTTCGCCAAGCTACTGCAAGTTTGGAAGCTGCTCAAAGGTTAACCAGTAAAGCTGAGAGTCTAGTTAATGGTGCAGCCCAAGCAGTTTACCAAAAGTTCCCCTATACCACGCAAATGCAAGGAGCGAACTACGCTTCGACCCCTGAAGGGAAGGCAAAATGCGCCCGTGATATCGGTTACTACCTGCGCATGGTGACCTATTGTTTGGTGACTGGGAGTACAGGACCGATGGATGAGTACCTGATCTCAGGAATCGCCGAAATCAACCGCACGTTTGAACTTTCTCCGAGCTGGTATGTCGAAGCTCTCAAGTACATCAAGGCGAACCATGGTCTAAGTGGCGACCCTGCCGTTGAGGCAAATTCCTATCTCGATTACACAATTAACGCTCTTAGCTAGAGTTTTTCGAGTTGCCCGGAACTCCAGGTGGCTGTTGATAGTCGATTAACGGTTTTCTGAAGTTCCGGGCAATGTTTTTTAGAAAAGAAATTTAGGAGACTAATATGGTAAGTCCAACAACAGCGAGCCTGTTAGGCATCGCACCTTTTGCGGATTCTCCTCGAATGGAGCTGCGCTCCTACTCTACAGAAGATGAAGTGCAAGCAGTAATTACAACTGCCTATCGACAGGTCTTTGGCAACGCTCATGTCATGGATTGCGAGCGTTTGACCAATGCAGAGTCTCGATTGCGCCAAGGTCAGATTACGGTACGAGATTTTATCCGGGCACTGGCTCTGTCAGAACTATACCAGGAAAAGTTCTTAAACTCCACACCCCAAGTAAGGTTTATTGAGTTGAACTATAAGCATTTTCTGGGTCGAGCCCCTTATGATGAGTCGGAAATTGCCTATCATGTCGATCTTTTCAATCAAAAAGGTTACAAGGCGGAGATAAATTCTTACATCGACTCACAGGAATATCAAGAAAATTTTGGTAACTCGATTGTGCCGAGTTACCGTGGGTTCGAGAGCCCACAGGGTCAGAAAGTTGTGGGCTTTAGTCGCATGTTCCAGCTCTATAGGGGTTACGCCAATAGCGATCACGCCCAAGGCAATGGCAATCCCTCTCACTTAACTTATGAGCTGGCTCGTAACACCGCAACTCCTATCCGAACCCAAACCAAGGGACAGGTAGTTATCGGCACAAATGCAGGTAGCCAAAGGCAGCTCTACCGCTTGCGAGTTTCTCAAGGGGTGACAAGAGGTGGTCCTCAAATCCGGCGCACAATTAGCGAGTATCTGGTGCCTTACGATCAGTTATCTTATACTTTGCGGCAGCTTGGCAAGCAAGGTGATCGAATAACAAGTATTACGCCAGCCTAAGGCAACTGAAATCTCACCACTATCAAGCAGTATTAAAAATTAGGAGAATAACAAGTGGCAATTACCACAGCAGCATCCTGGCTGGGAACCTCCGCCTTTAGCAATGCCAACCCCATTGAACTGCGCCCCAACTGGAGCCAAGACGATGCTAAGGCTGTTATCCAGGCTGTTTACCGACAAGTACTCGGAAACGACCATCTCATGGCTTCTGAGCGTCTCACCAGTGCTGAGTCTTTACTCTGCCAAGGCTACCTGACTGTAAGGGATTTTGTGCGGGCTGTCGCCAAGTCAGAAGTCTACAAGTCGAAATTCTTCTACAGCAACTTTCATCCGAGAGTAATTGAGTTAAACTTCAAGCACCTACTCGGTCGGGCTCCCTATGATGAGTCTGAAATCATCTATCATCTCGATATCTATCAAAACCAGGGGTTTGAGGCAGATATCGACTCCTACATAAACTCCCTTGAGTATGAGCAGAACTTTGGCACCTCCATCGTACCCTACTATCGAGGCTTTTCCAATCAACTGGGACAAAAAACCGTCGGCTTTACCCGCATGTTTCAGCTCTATCGTGGTTACGCCAACAGCGATCGCGCTCAGGGCAAGGGCGGTCGTCCTAGTTTAACCTATGAGCTGGCTCGCAATATGGCAAACCCAGTGCGAACCCCAAATGGCGGACAAGCACTCACCGGCACAACTGCAAACATTCAGGGACAGTTCTATCGACTCCGAGTAACTCAAGCAGCTATGGGACGTGCCCCTCAGATCAGGCGCAGCATCAGTGAATATGTCGTGCCCTACGAACGGCTATCTTCCACCCTGCAAAAACTAAACAAGGGCGGTTGTCAAGTCATGAGTATTACCCGTGCCTGAAGTTTCTAGAACATCTAAATGTCGAGTCCTATAGGAGTAGAGTAAGTGGCAATTACAACAGCAGCATCCCGCTTAGGCACCTCTGCCTTTAGCAATAGCAACCCCATTGAACTGCGCCCCAACTGGAGCCAAGATGATGCCAAAGCCGTCATTCAAGCTGTTTACCGACAAGTACTCGGTAACGACTACATCATGGCTTATGAGCGCCTCACCGGTTTAGAATCCCTGCTCTGCAATGGCTCTCTCACGGTGCGGGAGTTTGTGCGAGCTGTAGCTAAGTCGGAGCTATACAAGTCGAAATTTCTGTACAACAGCTTCCAAACTCGGGTGATTGAGTTAAACTTGAAGCACTTGCTAGGTCGAGCTCCCTATGATGAGTCTGAGGTAATTTACCACCTTGACCTCTACCAAAACAAGGGCTTTGAAGCAGATATTGATTCCTACATCGATTCTGCTGAATACGATGAAAACTTTGGTGACTTCATCGTGCCTTATTATCGAGGCTTCTCAACTCAAACCGGACAAAAGGTTGTGGGCTTTACTCGCATGTTCCGCCTTTACCGAGGCTATGCCAATAGCGATCGCGCACAAGTTGAAGGTAAAGCGTCTCGCCTTGCTAGTGAACTTGCTCTTAATAGTGTTTCAGCAGTGGTTGGTCCCTCAGGCGGTAGTGAAGGTTGGGCGTACCGAGCCTCTGAAAAAGGTGTTACGCCCAATAAAACCTTCCGAAGTCCAGCAAGAGAAGGTCGTATCTATCGGTTGGAAGTCTCAGGAATGAACTTGCCTAGATATCCCAAAGTGCGCCGCGTTAGCAAAGAGCTTCTGGTTCCTTATGAGAAGCTATCGGATACGCTCCAGCAAATTAACAAAATGGGAGGTAAAGTCGCTAGTATCACACTTGCTTAGATCACATTTGCTCTAAAAATATAAGTTCAGGAGTTGATCTAATCTGAGGTAGCTATTAGGAGGTATCGGAAACATGCTGGGTGAATCTTTAATTGTTGACAGTTCTAATTCACCATCAGAAAGTCGTACCTTTGTCTATGAGGTAACAGGGTTGTGGCATAAGGAAGAAAACACTAAAAACAGTTACCCTTTACCCAAGAGTAGCAGTATCTTTATTCAGGTTCCCTACAGCCAAATGAATGAAGAGATGCAGCGCATTACTCGTATGGGAGGAAAAATCGTCAGCATTCGTCCGGTTATGCCAACAACATAGTAACAACACTACCAAATGTCTTGAAGTTGGGACAAGGTGCTAGGTATTAGGTAAGCATTCAGCCGTCAGCTGTCAGCCGTGAGCTTTTAGCTCACGCTACGCGAACAGCTTATTTTATTTAAAAGCACCGATCTAGTAGCGTGCCCGTAGCCCATAAGTTGATAAATGATAGCTAATAGCTGTTCGCGTAGCGTGCGCGTAGCGCTTAAGCTAATAGCTGTTCGCGTAGCGTGCGCGTAGCGCTTAAGCTGATAGCTGATAGCTGAATGCTTACGGTATTAGATATTAGGGGACTTTTAATAAGATGTTAAGTATTATGATTTAGGTTTGAGATTTTTCATACCCAAAACCTGCAACCTAACACCTAACACCTAACACCTAACACTTTCTCACCACAAAAATTTTCCGGCTTAAGAGGTTGTCTGAGAAGTCCCATTTGCTACATCCAAGCCCCCTAAATCCCCCAATTTTGGGGGACTTTTAGAAGCAAATTGACTCTTCCCTCAAAGTTGGAGGGCTAGGGTGGCAAAATTCAGTATCAAAAAACTTTTCATATATCCTCTAAGTTGATACCCAAAAAACCTTATTTAAAACCTTAATATAAGATGCTAAAAACTCTTCAACCCTCTCTAAGAGAAAACCAGCATACTCTCATTCGCAAACTTGCAAACTGTATTGAAGACCACTGGCAACATTACTTATCTCTGTCTCCCTACACTATACCAGAGGATCTCGGTTACGTGGAGGGAAACTTAGAAGGGGAGAAACTATTAATTGAAAATCGCTGTTATCAGACTCCCCAGTTTCGCAAATTACACCTAGAGTTAGCAAAGGTAAGTCATCGCCTTGATATTCTCCACTGTGTTATGTTCCCCCACTCCAACTACAACTTGCCAATTTTCGGAGTTGATCTTGTGGGAGGAAAAAGGGTAATTAGTGCGGCTATTGTTGATCTGTCTCCCGTTACCACTGAGCGCATCTTACCGATATCTTATCGTAGTGTTTTAGCAAAACTACCTAAAATTAAGTTTTCTCAACACCGCGATTTACCTAAGTGGGGAGATATTTTTTCGGAATTTTGTATATTTGTGCGTCCTGCCGATGCTCAAGAAGAAGCGGCTTTCCTTGAGCAAGTTAAGCATTTTTTGACTCTGCATTGTCAAATTGCGACCGCCATGATGCCGATTTCTTCTCCTTACCAAGAAGCTGAAATTCTGGCAGGACAACGCTACTACTGTACTCAGCAGCAGCATAATGACAAGACTCGAAGAATCTTAGAACAGTCTTTTGGTCAGCAATGGGCACAACGATATATAACTACAATGCTGTTTGATTCCCCTTGATTGGGTTTGGAGCTTAGGGAAATCTTCAAGTGAAATTTCACGGGCAATAGAAGTCTTAAAGTTAACTTTTGTAAATTTTTAATAAAGTTTGATTACTTTAGATTACAGTAAAGTAGTTAACATTTGGCGTAGTCATGCAGTCTGCTGAGAAACCTCAAAGGCTTGAATCTCTTCTCAAAGCTGGATTCGAGCGCTCCTTTGAAGCAATTGCTATCGTTGGTGACAACGGTCAGTTCATAGAGGTGAACCCTGCTGTCTGTGATTTATTTGGTTTAGCAAGGGAGGAATTGATTAATCACTCCATTATTAATTTTTTTAAACTAGACCTCAATTGTGAACAAGCATGGCACCTCTTTTGGGAAAGAGGGCAAGAAATTGGGGAAGTTCAACTCCTCTGCCCAAATGGCACCACACGAGCAGTGGAGTATACATCAGTTATAGACTTGTCACCTGGTAATCACTTGTTGATTTTGCGGGACATTACCAAGCGCCGACAAGCAGCAAAAGAGGAACTCCAACGCCAACATCAGCGGGTAGAGTTATTCTCTGAAGTAACTCTCAAAATTCGCCAATCTTTGCAACTCAAAGAAATTCTACAAACTGCTGTTACAGAGGTGCAAAGAATTCTTCAGGCTGATCGAGTACTGATTTACCAAGTTTTTGCCAATGGAACAGGTAAAATCATTAGCGAAGCGACCTTACCGACATATCCGGCAATTCTCGACGTTGAGTTTCCCGAAGAAGTCTTTCCTGCAGAGTACCGAGAACTCTATGGTCAAGGTCGCACCCAAGCTTACGCTGATGTTCACAGCCCTGATGCCGCTGTGGCTGAGTGCTTAGTTGAGTTTCTGGATGAATGGCATGTCAAAGCCAAACTGGTTGTGCCGATCTTACAAAGCCTAAACTCCTACACAAACAGCCAAAATCGCCGAGTTAAACCCCAGAATAAACTTTGGGGTTTGCTGATCGCCCATCAGTGTCAGGCTCCTCGACTATGGAGTGAGTTTGAGGTTGAACTGATGCAACAGTTGGCAGACCAAATCGGCATTGCCCTGTCCCAAGCTCAACTGCTGGAAAATCTGGAAGAGATGGTTGCAGAACGGACAGCCGAGTTGATGAAAGTAAACAGCAATCTGCAACAGGAAATCAATGATCGCCTTCAGGCAGAAGAAGCTTTGCGTCGTTCTGAAGAACAACTCCGCCTCATCACTAATGCACTGCCTGTTTTAATTGCCTACATTGACAAGGAACAGCGCTATCGCTTCAACAATCAAGCCTACAAAACCTGGTTGGGACTTTCCCCTTTAGAGGTGTCTGGATCTCACCTTCAGAAAGTCCATGGGAAGAAAGTCTATCAGCAGATTCGGGTGCATGTGGAGGCTGCTTTGTCAGGTCGGACAGTCACCTACGAACATGAAATGACCCTCAAAGATAGACGCACTCACTCCGTCAGCGTTACCTACATCCCTCATCTCAGCGAGGAGGAGGGTTTAGTCAAAGGTTTTTTTGCCTTAACAAGTGATATTAGCGATCGCAAAGCCATAGAACGGATGAAGGACGAGTTCATTTCAGTGGTCAGTCACGAACTCCGCACCCCTCTGGCCTCAATTCACGGTTCCCTGAAAATCCTGGCCACGGGAAAACTCGGTAAGCTCTCTGCCAAAGGACAGCGAATGCTGGAAATTGCCGACGAACAAACTGATCGCCTGGTGCGCTTAGTCAATAATGTCTTAGACCTACAGCGCATTGAGTCAGGTAAGGTGAATATGGACAAAAAAGCCTGCAATGCAGCTGACTTGATCAAAAAAGCAGTCCAGGCTATGCAAACAATGGCTACTGAACATGGGGTTAAGTTGGCAACCAAGTCCACCTCTTTCTCTGTTTGGGCTGACCCCGACTATATTGTCCAAACCTTGACTAATTTACTAAGCAACGCAATTAAGTTTTCACCTGCCAATAGCACAGTTTGGCTCTCTGCAATAACAGATAACGAGGTTAATAGAACCAAAAAGCAGAAACAGCTGGGATGCTCCACAACTGCCTATGTCACATTTCAAGTCAAAGATCAGGGACAAGGCATCCCCAATAGCCAGCTCGAAAGTATCTTCGAGCGCTTCGAGCAAGTGGACTCATCTGATTCCCGTAAGAAAGGTGGAACAGGTCTGGGGCTAACCATTTGCCGCAAAATTATCCAGCAACACGGGGGCAAAATTTGGGCAGAGAGTTCCCTAGGTAAAGGCAGTACTTTTTATTTTACCCTACCCGCTTTAAAACAGCAAGAAGAAGATAACCATGAGTACTAAATGCATCTTGCTAATTGACGATGAAGAAACTATCCAGGAAGTGGTGCAAGTCGGTCTGGAACTTGAAACAGATTGGGAGGTACTAACCGCTTCTTCAGGCTTGGAAGGTATTGCTATGGCTAAAACTAAACTGCCAGACGCAATCTTACTTGATGTAATGATGCCAGATATGGATGGAATCGCAACCTTTTCGAAGTTAAAAGCAAATTCTAAAACCCAGTCAATTCCCGTTATTTTTTTGACGGCCAAGACTCAGATAGCAGAGCAACACCCATTTAAAAAAATCGGGATTGCTGGTGTTATTATCAAACCCTTTAATTCTATAACTTTGGCTATTCAAATAGCAGAAATGTTGGAATGGAAGGTGTGATTTATTACTGTTGATCGTTTGTAGTTGTACACATGAGACTATTACTAGTGGAGGATGATGAGTCTTTAATTGATTTACTCAAAAACAGCCTTCCCAAGCAAAATTATGTGATTGATGCTGTCACTGACGGTGAACAGGGATGGGCCTATGGGTCAACTTATACCTACGACCTGATTGTACTGGACTTGTTGCTGCCAAAGGTTGACGGAATTAGTCTTTGTCAGCGTTTCCGCGCCAGTGGTTATCACATGCCTATCCTTTTACTAACATCATGCCATGCTAGTGTAGACAAGATTAGGGGGCTAGATGCTGGTGCCGATGACTATATAACTAAGCCTTTTGATCTTGAAGAACTAGCAGCTCGCATGCGAGCTCTATTGCGTCGAGTAAACTCAAACTCTCTGCCTGTACTGAGTTGGGGTAGCTTGCAACTAGACCCGCGCAGCTGTAAAGTAACCTACGACACTCAGTTGCTCTCATTAACCGCCAAGGAATATGGGCTACTAGAGTTATTCCTGCGCCACAGCCATCATGTTTTTAGTACTGACGAAATTATAGACAATTTGTGGTCCTCGAAAGAATTTCCAGCGGAAGCAACAGTTAGATCTCATCTAAGAAAGCTACGCCAGAAATTAAGAATTGCTGGTGCTCCGGAAGATCTGATTGAAACAGTACATGGACTGGGATATAGACTAAAGTTGCAGCCAGACAATGCTGATTCTAAACCTACTACTGTAATCCAAGAAGAGATTACCGCCAATAAGCACTCAAAACACCTCAAAGCGATCGCTGCAGCTTGGGAAAAGTACCGGGAAAAGAGCCGTAATCAATTGGCTATCTTAGAGCAAGTCCCTAGGGTTTTCTCAGAAGGGTCTCTGAGTTCTTCCCATCAAGAACAAGGGAGGTTGGCAGCTCATAGTTTAGCTGGAAACTTGGGTATTTTTGGTTTCTCAGAAGGGTCGCGCTTAGCCCGGGAACTTGAAGGGATCTTGCAAGGGGATACTGATTTGGGTGCTGAACAAATCTTCCACTTTCAGGTACTTTTAACCGCTCTGCGCGATGAACTAACCTAGGAAAATATAACTAGGCAACAGAATTGGCTAATCGCATTCTTAACCGCCTTGAAAGAGTGCGACTTCAGGCAGGAACTTATCCTTAGAGGTTGTCCGAGAAGTCTCATTTGCTACATCCAAGCCCCCGTTGGTCCCCCAGGGCTGTTTCAAAGTGCGGCTAAAATTTGATTGGTGGGGAGGTGGGGAGATAGGGAGATAGGGAGATAGGGAGATAGGGAGAATTTTTATTAATAAAAAGGTATTTTTAACCTGAAAAAAAAACTCTCCCCAGCACCCCAGCTCCCTTTCACCCGATTGAATTGACAATTTATTCCTGAAAATGAAACAGCCCTGCCCTAAATCCCCCGAGCGAGCAATCCCTCGCTCGGGGGATTTTTAGAAGCAAATTGACTCTTGTTCCACCGGTGCGCTTGACCCGTAATTAAATTCGCCACGGGTCGCACCGCAAAGTTGGGGGACTAGGGCGTGTTTTCAAAGTTTTCCGCAAGATTATGATCCCCCCCAGCCCCCCTTAAAAAAGGGGGGAGCCATACTCAAGGCGTTGCTGATTATGGGTATGGTTTTGCCCCCCTAGCCCCCCAATTTTGGGGGGAATAAGACGTTCAAAGTCCCCCAAAGTTGGGGGATTTAGGGGGCTTTAACAAAACCAGATGATCGCGAATTCATTCCTTAATTCAGCAACGCCATACTCAAAGTCCCCCTTTTTTAAGGGGGATTTAGGGGGATCTCCGAGGCAAGAAAACACGCCCTAGGGGGGCAAAATTCAGTATCAAAAAACTTGGGAGATATCCTCTCAATTCTTAATTCACAATTCTGTCCTCCTTCAAACACAATCGATCCAATAATTCCCTCGGAATAGTTTCAAAATCTTCCAACAAAAAATCCATAATCGCCAGATGGCGCAAGTGACCAGCAGTGGGAGGGGAACAGCGACGACTGGTGTTAAACCAGCCATTAACAGTGTGAGCAGAACAGGAGCAGATTAAAGCTATATCTTCTTGGGTTACGTCCCATTTTTGGTAAAACCGTTGGGGTGTCATGCCCAATTGGTAGTAACTATACAGTCGGATTAGGATTTGCTCTCGTTCCGTGATCGGATAGGGATAGGAATTTTCCTGCTTCGGTTCCCTCTGTTGTCCAAGCTGCTCAAGACGCTCCATCGCTTCACGATAATCGATGGGGTGATGAAAGGATTGTTTTTTTGGCATGATAGAGTTACCTAAACTGTGGTTTGGGAGAGAGCCGCGCTTGTTCCCAGTCAAGCAAGAAGCGCGGCTCTTTTCGCCATGATTATATTATAAATAGTGGCTATAGTTTTTGTCAAGTGGAATATCAAAAAAATCTGGATAAATTTTAAAAATTTTAATAAATAGTTAAAATTAAATAGTTAAACTGGTAACAGTTTTAACTAATAGCAACATAAGGATAGTTTAAGACATAGTATTTTGGTTTAAAGGGAGCAGGGAGCAGAAAAAAAATATGTCTTATATCATGTCCGGTTGAATACTTATCACTGTTAGCTGATGACAGCATCGGTACCCTCGTAGTAAAACAGATGCGATCGCTCAAGCGCGGAAGCTTCGCTTCCGGAGCGTAGCGTGGCCTATGGCCAATCGCTCAAGCGCGGAAGCTGACGCCGTAGGCCACGCTTTGCGTTCGCGTAGCGTCGGCTTTGCCGAAACGCTTCCGGAGCGTAGCGTGACCAAAGGGCGATCGCACTGCACTAATGCATCGATAGATGCGCCCGCCACTATGTTGAAGGTAGAGGGACGGGCGAGTAGGCGTAATGCTAGAGAAGCTGTCAGGAAGAGCGGGAGCAGGTCAATTTTGTAAGAACACTTGAACTACAAACCCTTGAACTATAGTGTTTTCGGGGCTTCAGTAGCAGTTATCAGTATTGTAGTACATTTGTTCTGCGAATTTGATATGTTTCTTGAACAACCAACGTCATGGTTTTCCTGAAGTGCTACCCAGGCAGTTTTACCATTTTTTTGTAAGGTAAAGGTTGCATAATTAATAATAGGATATTCCATCCATAATTAATAACCATTTACGTTTACCTTAGTAATGCGAAAAATAAACCCGCTCTCGGTATGCAGGAGCGGGTATTGAGAGGTGGCAATTCTGCTTTCATTTATACGCCCTGGTTCTAGGTACGGATAGACAAGAACGTTACATTTAACAACACTAACTGCCACCTCATGTTTTTTTCAGTCAATCAGAGTTATCTCTATTTCTTAGACTTCCTAGACTTCTTTAGTCGCTCAAGAGCCTGCATACTCTGATTTAAGGTTGTACTGCCATAAGCAAGTATCTGAAGCAATGGCTGTATATTATCAACATTTGTGAGTATTTTATCATTGCTAATACAGGCAATAGTCAAAATACACACTGAAACTACTGAAACTACTGACTTGTTAACCATAATCAATCTCATCCAACAATAACGACAGGACAGTGTAGATTAGGTTAAGGATTGGACGGCAAGTACAATACCTAAACCAATTTCTACTTAATGGTCAGATTGAGACTCGGACATCTCAATCTGACTTTATTTTAATTATTTTTATTGGTTATCTGTGATTTAGATCAATAGTTGCATGTGATTTAGATCATTGTTTTTTTTCCGGATTTACGCAATTCTCCCCTAAATCTCCCAATTCAGAAGAAATCCAGGGTATAAAGCAATTAAGCAATCTCAAAAATGATTAACATTACGTAATTTAAAACATTATCCGCCTATTACTGAGCAGGTGGTGTTCTCACAGTTTGAAACCCAAGGTACCATTAGGATGCTTCTGATTGGGTTAGTTGTCTTACCAAGGTGCATACCTGTAGAACCTCGCTGCGCTCCCGTGCCTTCTACAATGACTCCACTCTTGATACGATTCTTTTTCTCGGTCTGATTCAGCTTCTTGATTTGTGTAACCATCATCAATCTCATCCAAAAAACGACTGGATAGTGTAGATTAGGTTAAGGATTGGACGGCAAATACAATACCTAAACCAATTTCTACTTAATGGTCAGATTGAGACTCGGACATCTCAATCTGACTTATTTTAGTAACTTCTCAATTACTTAGACAGTCCTTGTTTGGGTACTTCATGGTAGTTACTCTAGCATTACGCCCAAAGGTCAATCGCGTAGCGTCCCCTGCGGAGAATCGTGTTTGTAACCCGCTTACTGCACAACCATCTACCATATACAGAATTACCCAACTAGTACAGTCCTACTGGTTACCACTTAACCCGATGGCTGCGATCGCACAGCGTGACCATTCGCGCAGCGTGACCAAAGGTCAATCGCGTAGCGTTACCATTCGCGTAGCGTGGCCTTTTGGCCAAGGTCAATCGCACTGCATCAATGCATCAATAGATACGCCCGCCACTATGTTGAAGGTAGAGGAACGGGCGAGTTTTGAAACCGGATTGTTGACGGTTGCGATCGCGTAGCGTGACCAAAGGTTAATCGCTCAAGCGCGGAAGCTGAGGCCTTTGGCCACGCTTTGCGAACGCTTCATCGCGCAGCGTGACCAAAGGCGATCGCACTTTTCCTGGACTTACCTACTCCTATACCAAGGTAGGGCAACCGTTTACCCCCGCTGTCCCCTGTTTGAACACTTCTCAAGGTATATAGCAATCCTAAATGATTTGTGACAAGTGAGCGGCTTGAAACCCAGGTATAACAAGGATCACGTTTCTAAAAATTACCACAACCTATTAGGATTGCTATCTCCATACTCCCTGATACAGCGTTTCTAGCTCCCGTGAGGTACAGATTCAGGAATGAAACCCCTATCTTCTAAGACTCAGGTGTACCTCACCAGCTATGGTAACTCTGTAGCTGCCAGAATATTAGCTACTCATTCAAGAGTGTATTTTGACCGTGCTATTGATGTCATTAATATTGATGTCATTAATAAAGAATAAGTATATTTTACTTGGGAACATTCCTCCAACTTCACATCCCAAGAACCGATACCACTGCCAGTATTACCGAGTATGGACTTTTTGCTTAAAAAGAGACGATTAACCTATTGACGATTAACCTATTCAAGTATAGCTTAGTAAAGTTTTATTAAAAATAAACGTATTTTTGATTGTAAATCCTTAACTAAAGGTTTTATATTATCTGTTATTGGTTTGGTAACTGCCAGGTTTGCTGTTTCTTGTTTTCCACTCACGACAGCTACTGCTTCGGTATTAAGTTCATGAATTAAATCGTCGATCTGCTTGACTAAACTCATTATTTCTGTAAAATCATTTGCTGATTTTTTCCCCCATAATCTATGAACCAAAGCTAAATTAACATACTCTCGTTTGCGCAATTGTATAATGGCGTTATTATAGGGTTCTACGACTTTCTTAAGTGATGATTTTCTAGTCCATCCTTTGCTATAGAATTTCACCACTAATTCTGTAAAAAATATGTAATCAGAAAGGTCAGTTGCCAGCTGATTATAATTTGAAATTTGTTGGTCAGCTCTATTAGCTGCAAATTTAATATGCTCAACAATTTTGTCAGCTGAAAAAGCAACTAAACCAATCATAGTTGTTACCATTAAAACTCCTATTTTTTCAGTAATTATCTTGCCAGAAACTGATAAAATATCGTTAACCTTAACTTTTATTTTGTCGAATGATAATATCATTATTAATGGCCAATTGTATAAGTATTAATTTAAATTAATAATCTCATTATTTGTCACGGGTAGTGTATGTTGAGCATACCATAGTAGTAATGCCCGACAGAAACTATCCATTTTATTGCGATCGCATAGCGTCTCCTAGGGATAATCCTGTAGTGTGACCTTAGGAAGTATTCTAGCTTTCACCATTACCCAACTAGTGCAGTCCTACCGGTTACCACTCAACCCGATGGTTGCGATCGCACAAGCGCGGAAGCTGAGGCCTTTGGCCACGCTTTGCGAACGCTTCATCGCATAGCCTGACCAAAGGTCAATCGCGTAGCGTCCCCTGCGGAAAATCGTGTTTGTAACCCGCTTACTACACAACCATCTACCATATACAGAATTACCCAACTAGTGCAGTCCTACTGGTTACCACTTAACCCGATGGCTGCGATCGCTTTATCTATCAAAACGGCTTCCAACTGGACCTGTGAAGAATGCGGTAAACCGTGTCCGCCTTTGTATAGCGATGGATAAATTTTGGTCGCTAAGGCTGAAAAGCTTGCTATATAAAAGTTCCAGCAACCATCTGAACTGTCCCACTTTTGTCCCCAAACGGGACAGTTAATATTGGGAAGTCACGATTTTACGTTGATATAGCCTGTTTTCTAGAAGTTTCACAAGTATCGAAAATGGGACAGTTGCCTCTAGCGACCACTTTTTCTCTACTGCTATACAAAGGCGAGAGTGGCAAAAGAGGGCTAAAAACACTACTTTTGCCAACCTTACGATTCACATGTTAGGCCAGATCAAAACGATCAGCATTCATCACCTTCGTCCAGGCTGCGACAAAGTCTTGCACCAACTTTTCTTGGCTGTCATCTTGCGCATAGACTTCAGCATAGGCACGAAGGATTGAGTTAGAGCCGAAGACAAGATCGACCCGTGTCGCTGTCCACTTAACCTGATTAGTCTGGCGATCGCAGATTTCATACAGATTCTGACCTACAGGTTTCCACAGGTAGTTCATATCCGTCAGGTTCACAAAGAAGTCGTTAGTCAAAGCACCTTCACGATCCGTGAATACGCCATGCTTTGTGCCGCCATAATTGGTCCCTAACACACGCATCCCACCGACTAACACAGTCATCTCGGGAGCCGTCAGTCCCATCAACTGCGTGCGATCAAGCATAAGCTCTTCCGCACTGACGGCATAGTCTTTCTTCAACCAATTGCGGTAGCCATCATGAATGGGTTCTAGCACGTCAAATGACTCTGCGTCGGTCATCTCATCCGTTGCATCCCCCCGCCCCGGAGAAAAGGGGACAGTAATTTCGAAGCCAGCGGCTTGAGCAGCTTGCTCGATACCTACGTTACCGGCCAAGACGATGACATCCGCTATGCTTGCCTTTGTCTCTGCTGCAATGCTGTCTAGAACAGTTAATACTTTTGCCAAACGAGCTGGCTCATTGCCTTCCCAATCCTTCTGCGGAGTCAGACGAATTCGCGCCCCGTTTGCGCCACCGCGCTTGTCCGATCCGCGAAATGTACGAGCGCTGTCCCAAGCGGTACAAACCATTTCACTAACGCTCAGACCGCTTACTGCAATGCGTTCCTTTACGGCTTGAATATCGTAATCAGTATTCCCGGCTGGAATAGGATCTTGCCAGATCAGATCCTCTTCTGGAACATCGGGGCCAATATAGCGAGTCTTTGGCCCCATATCTCGGTGGGTCAGTTTGAACCATGCCCGTCTGAAGACATTACTGAAATATTCAGGATCGTTGTAGAACCGCTCGGAAATCTTTCGATACTTTGGGTCCATCTTCATGGCCATATCGGCGTCGGTCATTACAAGGTTGCCGCGAATCGTCGGATCTGCAACATTGACGGGTTTGTCTTCTTCCTTCGGGTCAATCGGTTCCCATTGCCACGCACCTGCTGGACTCTTCTTTAGTTCCCAGTCATAGTTGAGCAGCATATGAAAATACCCATTATCCCACAGGGTCGGCTGAGGCGTCCAGGCCCCTTCTATACCACTGGTAACGGTGTTGTGACCAATACCGTTACCAGTATTGTTCACCCACCCCAAGCCCTGGTCTTGGATATCTGCCCCTTCGGGTTCCACGCCCAGCAACCCGGGATCACCGTTACCGTGACATTTGCCCACCGTATGCCCCCCAGCTGTAAGGGCTACGGTTTCTTCGTCGTTCATCGCCATACGGGCAAAGGTAACGCGCACGTCATTGGCGGTTTTGATAGGGTCGGGATTGCCATCTACACCCTCGGGATTAACATAAATCAACCCCATTGTTACCGCAGCCAGTGGATTTTCTAGCTTTCGCTGATCAGAATAGCGGCTGTGGTGGTTATCGCTGGGGGCAAGCCATTCCTTTTCTGGCCCCCAGTAAATATCTTTTTCCGGATGCCAGATATCTTCTCGACCAAAGGCGAAACCAAAGGTTTTTAGTCCCATGGATTCGTAGGCGATCGTGCCAGCATAGGTAATCAAATCGGCCCAACTAAGCTGGCTTCCATACTTCTTCTTTATCGGCCAGAGTAGACGGCGTGCCTTGTCTAGGTTGGCGTTATCTGGCCAGGAGTTGAGTGGCGCAAAACGTTGATTACCTGTCCCCGCACCGCCACGACCATCCGCAATCCGGTAGGTTCCGGCCGCGTGCCAGGTCATACGGATCATCAGACCACCATAGTGACCCCAATCCGCTGGCCACCAATCTTGGCTGTCGGTCATCAGCGCATGTAGGTCTTGTTTTAGTGCAGCCACATCAAGTTTTTTTACCGCCTCCCGATAGTTAAAGTCCACTCCCATCGGATCAGTTTTGCGATCATGCTGACTCAAAATATCGAGATTAAGTGCCTTCGGCCACCACTCCATCTCTGACATACTATTTGTTGTTACACTACCGTGTATCACCGGACATTTACCACCAGTGGTTGTCATGATTATTGACTCTCCTGAAGTGTTTTCATTGAAAACAGAAGTTGCCGTCTTTTGTTTTCAGTGAGCTTAAACATAATATGCATTTTTGTAGAAAACAATTACTTACCAAAAGGTGCGTAACCCAGTTATATGGGAACTCCCCAGGCTTATCAGAGACAATTTTGAAGATGATTTAACAATGACCGCTTACTTTTAGACCTTCCTTACAATACTACCTACCTTCGCCCTTCGCCAGTAGCATATTCGTAAGATTTCTTAACGATGGACTTGACTGTCTCCAGCTCTTCGTCGTCCCGTGGTGAAAACACCATTACTAGTCCTACAGGATATAGGCCTTGTGTGACCAAGTAATGATCCTCTCCCCATCGCCAAACCTATCCGCAGGAAACATTATTGCCTTCGCCCCTGCTCCTCAAAACCCCAATTTCTGAACCGCCCTACGCTTAACCTCCTCACCCCGCCGGTCATACTTAGCGGTAGTCACAGGGGAAGCATGGCCAGCTAACTTCTGTACCGTCACAATATCAATCCCAGCATCGAGCAGATCAGAGCAAAAGGTTCTGCGAAAATCATGGGGACTAAAGGACTCCACCCCAGCTTCTTTAGCCCGCTTCTGCAAAATCAACAATACCGCCTGGGGGGTCATCTTTCTGTTCTGTATCTGCCCGCCTTTGCGGATTGGACACAATAGCGCTCCTGCTTGGTGACCTCTGACATTCAACCAATCATTCACAAACGCGATCGCACCTTCGGGTAAATAAACCGTCCTATCTTTACCCCCCTTACCCTGACGCACTTCCAATGCACCACTATCACTATCAAAATCTCGCACTTCCAGCTTCACCACCTCTGCCCGTCGCAATCCTGTACCCCGTAGGATACCAATTAGGGCTTTATCCCTAGCCCCTTGATTAGTTGTATCGGAAGTACATACCTCAATAAGTGCCGTAATTTCTGTTTGAGTTAATGCCCGACCTCTGGGTAAGGGATGATTCTTAATCTTGGGTAAATCCACCGCCGCCTCGAAATCTTCTGGATCCATCAGTTTCAACTTCTTTGCCACAGTTAATACTCCTCTGAGGGCTGCCATCTTCTTCTTGACCGTGGCGGGGGAATTTATTTCTAGTAGTGCGGCTTGGACGGCGGCGGTGTGCTGATAGGTGAGGGCTGCCCAGTTAAGGGTGTCTGCATCACATTCGTTATTAGTGAGTAAGGAAGCGATCGCATCTAAGGCTTGCCTCATTGTTCGCTGCGACCCAGGACTCAAACTACTCAAATAAACCCGTGCCGGATGCCCAGTCAAGGGTAAAGCTTTGGTGAGAGAGAGTGATGTAGTAGTGAGGGTTACACTCATTTTTTTATGAGAAGTGGCCTTCTAAGAAGTAATTATTTCACATATTGAACCACTTAACCCTCTAAGGCAATCACTATTTTGTATTACACTATTGACACTTTGTAGTATGTTATGTAGTATATATATAACAGAGTAATACAGGCCGCAAACCTGCTTGCTCATCTGAACCTTGAAAACTTCAGAGAATGTGTCCAGGTCGCCTAATGGTAGGGCATTGGTCTGCAAAACCGATCGTGTGAGTTCAATTCTCACCCTGGACTTCAAATATTGCAGTTCCAGGGCGGGTTCAATGCCCGTCGGCACTGCAAATTGGGTTGGTATCCAAGTCCGGTTAAGGAAGCCGTCTGTAAAACGGATGCCTCTGTGCGCCGTAGGTTCAAATCCTACCCAACCCATTCTGGAGAGGTCGCTATTGGCAAAGCAAGCTGTTTGCTAAACAGTTGTAGATGTAAGTCTACTGGGGGTTCGAGTCCCTCTCTCTCCGCGTTGTGGGAGTTGGAAGTTAGTAAATAGTTAGCGTTACTTTGCGTCTGTTTTCGGTAGCTTGCGGATATATTCGCCGCCTGAGACATAGACCAACCATTGACGTCTGCGTTCGAGCTTTGTAGCTGACCGTGTTCATGTTCTTTTAGCCTTACTTTTAACCAGTATTCGCCCTTGCTCATTGAGCAGTTTTGTGGGTATAATATTAGGTAATAACAGGCTAACACGCTATGGCTCCCAATCACTCTTACACGACAAAACTGAAGCTTAACAACCGTCAAAAAACGTTGATGGCCAAACACGCTGGTTTTAGTCGGTGGGTGTACAACTGGGGCCAACGCGATGTGGAAAGATGCCTACAATGAAGGGTTAAACCCTAACATTAAAACCCATTAGCGGTTATTTACCAACCATGTCAAACCTGAGTATCCCTGGATGAGGGAATTATCCTCAAAGGTTTACCAATATGCGTTCATCAATTTAGCCGAAGCATTCAAAAGGTTTTTCAAAGGATGGGGTAAGTACCCTAGATTCAAATGCAAGGGTAGAAATGATCGTTTTACTATCGATAATTCAGGGAGACCGATTCGATTAGGTGGACTAATTCATAACTTACCCTTCCTGAAGCAGGTTAGAACGTTTGAACCCCTACCAGATTGTCTAACTAAAAAAGTCACAATCTACAAAAAAGCCGGGGAGTGGTATATTAGCTTCTCTATTGAAAAGACCTTTGAAGCAACACTTAAAGAACGAGAAAGAGTTGGTGTTGATTTTGGAATAAAAACCCTAGCTGTATTAAGTTCTGGTGTTGAGTTTAAAGGACTTAAGCCTTACCGCAACGCTCAACGGAAATTATCTAGAGTTCAACGGAAATTATCTAAAAAAGTAAGAGGCTCTCAGAATTACTCAAAAACCCAGCTTGAAGTACAAAAACTTCACCGTCGAGTGGCTGATATGCGAAAAGATTATCTTCACAAGATGACCACTTATATAGCTAAAAACCACAGCGTAGTTGTCATAGAAGATTTAAACGTTTCTGGGATGATGGCTAATCATAAATTAGCGAAAGTTATCGGTGATTTAGGACTGTATGAAGCCAGGCGGCAACTTCAGTATAAGTGTGAACGCTACGGTGCCAAGTTAGTAGTAGCTGACAGGTTCTTTCCATCTAGTCAATTATGTTCATCATGCGGAAATAAACAGCCAATGCCTTTATCTGAAAGGATTTATGAGTGTGGTTGCTGTGGAAATAAGATTGATCGGGTAGGACATGCCTCAATGAACCTAGAAAGCTATAACGAGTACGGCTCGACTCGTAAGCCTGCTGAGGGTTAACCGCTCCCATGCCCCCGTTGAAGCAGGAAATCAACACACAAAGTCTCGTTATGTGACGCTTTGTACATGTTTGATGGAGCAGTGTAGTGTAATGGATCAACACGCTGGTCTTCGGAACCAGAAATCGGGGTTCAAATCCCTGCATTCTCGCTAATCCTGGGAGTGTAGCCTAATGGATAAGGCCTCAGTCTTCTAAACTGATCGATGTAGGTTCAAATCCTACCACTCCTGTTTTACGGAAATAGGCGTTGCTGAATTCAGGAATGAATGCGCGATAATCTGGTTTTATTAAAGCCCCCGTTGGTCCCCCAATTCTGGGGGACTTGTCTTGATGCAGCGCGGTCATGGGGGAAACCCCCAAGACCGCGCTGCATCGCTTGAGAGTTTTGTTCCCCCCAAAATTGGGGGGCTAGGGGGGCGAAACCATACCCAGAATCAGCAACGCCGAAATCCTTCTGTATAAGGATCTGTCTAAATCGAAAACCTTGCAATCCATCCACGTTGTACAAATTGCGGTAGCTCAGATGCTACATCAATAGCTAATTCATCAGCAGCCAGGTCTTGACAAATGGCTTCAAATCGATTTTCCCCTTGAAAAGCCTTTAGCAGTTGCCATTCTTCCTTTGTTGGCAGCTCAATGCGCATATCATAACCATTGCGCCAGAGGAATAGTTGTATCCCCCCTTCATCCAAATTGACTTGCTGATCACCTTCGTATTCAGGCTGATTAACTTCCCAAATGCGATGGATCGGGTAAGCTGACTCGATCAGAACACTATTTTTAGGTAAATGGAAAATCAGTTCTCCCCATTTTTCTTGGGGAACTGTACTCAATGCTTGGACATCTAACTTGGTAGCTTCTTCACCATTAAACACCCGATGCCAGTGCCACTCTAACCGGGCTACATCTGGTAAATAGGGTAACTGTTTGGCTGGCTCAAAATTGGCCAGAAAATAAGGAAAGTGCTCACCATAATTCCCTAAATCCATAGATAGAGAAGGAAAGCGTTGGATATAGCTTACTGCTGTTGCATCAAAAAATTTCTCTCCCACCAAACAACAGCAGACTGGATAAATTGACATTAAGGTTTGGCTCAGGTTGCCTAGGACACTGCTACGATAAATCGCTAACCCTTCAGCAGGAGTCAATTCTTTAGCTGCTTTGATGTGTTGAGCAAGGGTTTGTGTACTGGCAGGATTATTTTCAAAAACAGCATCGTAAAATAGCTGTTGTAGTGTCCTTAATTCCATGATTATATCGGTTTTTAAGGTTATAGCAAAGGGAACAGGGAATAGGGAATAGGGAATAGGGAGTAGGGAGTAGGGAGTAGGGAGTAGGGAATAGGGAATAGGAAATAGGGAACAGGGAATAGGGAATAGGGAATAGGAAATAGGGAACAGGGAACAGTAGTAAAGAGATGCGATTATTTTGTGCTTTAATCAGAAATCAGCAAGATTGTTCATGACCTATTTAAAAAGGCTATATATAGGTATCCTAAATAAATTGTGATAATTTTTTATCCGAAGTTCCCGACTCCCGACTCCCGACTCCCGACTCCCGACTCCCTGTTCCCTGTTCCCTATTCCCTGTTCCCTTTGCTATACTTACCTGATCTAAATACTCCTGAGCTTTACTAGCTTGGGTGATTAATACCTCAAAAGCTGGGATATCAGTATCCCATTCAATCAGAGTAGGCACTGGACCAAAGCGCTCTAATGTTGCTTGATACAATTTCCACACTGGAGGATGAACAGGATAACCGTGGGTATCATATAGATAGTCTTCCCGTTCTTCATACCCTGCTAAATGAATTTGTTTGACCCTGGTTGCTGGAATTGTATTCAGGTAATCAAGGGGGTCAAATCCTTGATTAGTAGCAGTGACATAAAGATTGTTGACATCTAGCAGCAAGTAACAATCGGCTTTTTCTAACAATTGTTGAATAAATACCCATTCTGGCATAGTTGAATCTGTGAAACTCACGTAAGCCGATGGGTTTTCAATCAAAATCCGACAACCTAGAAATTCCTGAGCTTGCAAGATCCGTTGGGCTACATGTTCTATCACTGCTTCGGTATAAGGAAGAGGAATTAAATCGTTAAGATAGTGACCATTAACGGAAATCCAGGATAGGTGATCGGAAATGTATGCTGGTTCAATCTGCTGGGCTAACTCTTTTAAATTTGTCAAATACTCTAAATCTAAAGGGTCGGTTGACCCCAAAGACATACCGACGCCATGCAAAGTAACGGGATAGTTTTGGCGGACTTTTTCTAAATAGTGGAGTGGTAAACCCTGAGACGTTAAATAATTATCTAATAATACCTCAAACCAAGGTATAGTATGTTTATGAGTAAGGATATCTTGATAATGGGCCGAGCGTAAACCGATTCCAGCACCATTAATAGAAGCTGAAGAAACGTGAGTTGTCATAGCATTATTGTCATGGCATTATTGTTAGGATTTATCCATGGTAGTGGTGAGCTGAATCTAATTCCCCCCTTTCTTAAGGGGGGTTAGGGGGGATCTGTATACATAACGCTACTGAGCTGAATCTAATTCCCCCCTTTCTTAAGGGGGGTTAGGGGGGATCTGTGTACATAACGCTACTGAGGTGAATCTAATTCCCCCCTTTCTTAAGGGGGGTTAGGGGGGATCTGTATACATAACGCTACTGAGCTAAATCTAATTCCCCCCTTTCTTAAGGGGGGTTAGGGGGGATCTGTGTACATAACGCTACTGAGCTAAATCTAATTCCCCCCTTTCTTAAGGGGGGTTAGGGGGGATCTGTGTACATAACCCTACTGAGCTAAATCTAATTCCCCCCTTTCTTAAGGGGGGTTAGGGGGGATCTGTGTACATAACGCTACTGAGCTAAATCTAATTCCCCCCTTTCTTAAGGGGGGTTAGGGGGGATCTGTGTACATAACCCTACTCAGCCATGATTCATAAGCTGATAGCTGAGTGCGCAGCGTGCTGAATGCTTCCTTTAATTGGCTTGCGCACTCTCGGTTGGCTTTTCAGTTTCCTGGCTGGAGGTTGGTTCTCCTACAATCGTTGCACCAACAATCTTTTTGCAAGTGCCTTCAGGAACGTAGATCCACTCATTAGGATCGCTATCTACCTTAGCCATCCCGCCGCAACTATGATCGTTGGCTCCACAATCGTTCATCCCCGCCTTAACGATACCAGCACATTTTTCCATTCCTTCCTTACCGGCCAAGGCGTTTTCAGATGCTACACCTAAACCTAGAGCCAAGACACTAGTCAAGGCAGCGCCTACCATTACGTTTTTTTTGATATCTTTCATAACATAACTCTCCCGAATATCAGAACTGACTCATAAGTCCGTAGACAGAATTAACCTAAAACAGTGTTGGTTTAATTCCAATCTATGTAATTAATATTCAAAGTATTTAACCTATCTTAACTGAGTCTTTGAAAAGTATGAGATAACCCTGAGAAAGTTGTTAAAATGGGATTGGATATTGGAAACAAAGGACGTAAGCTATCAGCTATCAGTCATCAGCCATCAGCTTTTTGTTTTGACACTCCCCGTCCTATAAGAACGGGGATTCTTTAATCAACGAGCCAGCTTGCTCCCCCAGACCGGAATCAGGAAGAGTAGAGGCCGATTCTCCTAAAGCGTTTCGGGAGACCCGTTCGCGTAGCGTGGCCTACGGCCTCCGCTGCGCGAACGGATCGATGATCCAGGTTCCGGTGTGCCCCACCGTACCCAAGGCTCTGTTCAAAATGTTAATTGCGGCATTGTGATCGCGATCTAATTGACAACCACATTTACAGGCGTGAGTCCTAGTCGATAGGGACTTTTTCACAACTTCGCCGCATTCAGAACAGTTTTGGCTCGTATAGGCAGGATTAACTGCGACAGTGACCCTACCCAACTTTTGACCAAAATGCTCTAACCATTTTCTGAATTGATACCAACCAGCATCATTAATAGACTTAGCCAGACAATGATTTTTGACCAGATTCTTAACTCTCAAATCTTCGTAGGCGACCAGGTCGTTAGACCGGATTACGCAGCGCGCCAGTCTCTTGGCGTGCTCTTCACGCTGCCTGCTTATTTTGAGGTGCTGTCTGCCTAATTTATTAATAGCTTTCTTACGGTTGGCTGAGCCTTTCTTTTTTCGGGAAACTCGGCGTTGATAGAACTTTAGCCGCTTCTCCCCTGTCCGATAAAATCTTGGATTAGGTTCAGTTTTGCCTCTAGAATCGGTATAGAAATCCTTTAAGCCTACATCTAGGCCAACAGTTGCATCAGCAGGCTTTAATTGCTCATTTACATCGACTGAGACGCAAAACTGGACATAGTAGCCGTCAGCCGTTTTGACAATCCGAACTCGTTTGATTTGCTTTTTGTCAAATCGCCACAAGTCCCATGTACCTTTGAGCTTAAGTTTCCCAATTCCCTTCTTGTCAGTAAATATGATCGATTTTTTGTCAGGGGACAACTTCCAACCTGACTGCTTATATTCGACCGACCTGCAATGCTTTTGAAATTTGGGAAACCCCTTTTTGCCAGGTACTTTCTTTTTGCAGTTATCAAAGAAGCGAGCAATTGATGACCATGCTCTTTCAGCCGCAGCTTGTCGAGCAGTTGAGTTCAATTCGTTGGCAAAAGGAAAGTTTTTGGCTAGGGTTTTACTGTACTTACTTAAGTCGTATTTCCCAATTCCCTTGTTATCGATCCACAATCTGATGCAGCTATTCCGAATGAACTTCACAGTTCGGATAGCCTCATCTATGGATTGATACTGTTTCTTTTTTCCGTATGTCTTGAACTCAAGTATGATCATCAGAACTCGACCTATTTTGTATATTAATACACTAACACAAATAGTATAAAACAACAAAAAATAGTGTTACACTTTTTGAAGTAGTACACATAAAAGCAGTCCTAGAAGAACGGGGCTTTAAACCCAATCTTTTTGGTAAATCTATCACTCCCGGAAGTGTGGGGAGGGTGGGAAGTGTGGGGAGATGGGGAGATGGGGAGATGGGGTAGATTTTTATTAAGATTAACTATCATAACATGATATTAGCCTTCTATTGTGCTAAGTGTTTTTGCCAAAGTGAGATGCACCCACTAATGCTCTTGTAGTGACTCATAGCTCTATCATTGTCAATCACCCTTTCCAGAAGAAACCATTTTTTGAGGTTCAACCGTAATAATAGTTTCCTAGTAAGCGTGAGGTACATCTGAAGTTTCTGCCCTGCTCCGAGATCCGCTGCTCCGAGATCCGCTGCTCCGAGATCCGCTGCTCCCTGCTCCCTGCTCCCTAAAACCAATAACGAAATTACCTCACCCAATTGAAAACTGCTATATGTGGCAAGCACTAAAACAACAACTATGGGAATGGCGCGGTGTTCTAATTACTACACCGGTGGTGGCTGGAATTGCGATCGCATTCAGGCTACTCGGCTGGTTACAGCCTTACGAACTAGCCGCTCTCGACCAATACTTTTGTTGGCGTCCGAAGGAACCTACGGATGAACGGATTGTGATTGTGGCTATGACTGAGGCAGATTTAAAGCGTGCTGGACGGTGGCCAATCACTGATCGGATGCTTGCCCGACTTTTAGACAAAATCAAAGCTCAAAATCCTGAAGTAATTGGTCTTGACCTGTATCGGGATTTTCCAGTTGAACCCGGTCATAGTAAGTTACGCAGAGTGTTTGAAACCACACCTAACTTAGTTGGTATCGAATACATCGATCAAGACAACCCTGACAATTCCGTGGCTCCTCCACCGATTCTCAGTGAAAGTGGTCTCGTAGGTGCCAATAATGTCCTAAACGATATGGATGGTATCCTGCGGCGCAGCTTACTTTCTCTGAAGGTAAATGATCGCCTACAACCCTCCTTTAGTATGCTCCTAGCGGGGATTTATCTAGAGTCAAAAAACATTTTTCCTGAACCATTACAGCAAGATCCCAGAATTTTCCAGTGGGGCAAGGGCATGTTTCGCCCTTTGGCCAGCAATGACGGCGGTTATGTGGGAATCGATGATGGCGGTTACCAGATTTTCTTGAACTATCGCGGAGCAGCGGGAACCTTCCGCACCGTAACCATGACCGACGTTTTGGAAGATAACATTCCAGATGACTTGATTAATGATTCCATTGTTTTAATTGGTGCAACTGCGGTCAGTTTAAATGACTTTTTCTACACCCCCTACAGTAATGACACTACCATGCGGGAGTCAACGGCTGGGGTGGAAGTCCAAGCTAACATGGTCAGCCAAATTATTAGTGCTGTAGAAGATGGTCGTCCCTTGCTCAAAACCTGGTCTGAGCCTGTGGAAATCCTGTGGATTTTAGGCTGGTCTTTAGTCGGTGCCACTCTAACTTGGAAATGGCGCTATCTTGGGGGCCTCGGAGGGCTGTCCTTGAGGAGAACTGCGATTACCTTTGTGGCCACAGGGGCATTATTCGGAAGTACCTATGGAGCGTTTTTGGGGGGTTGGTGGCTCCCGGTGATACCGCCATTGTTAGCCTTAAGTGGGTCTGCTGTTGCCATCACAGCTTACGTTGCTAGCACTGCTAAAGAGATTCGTCACACTTTTGGACGTTACCTAACTGACCAAGTCGTGGCGGATTTGCTGGAGAACCCAGACAAACAAAAACTCGGGGGTGAAAACCGGAAAATCACCATCTTGACCTCTGATTTAAGAGGCTTCACTGCAATCTCAGAACGGTTACATCCCCAAGAGGTAGTCAAAATCCTCAACATCTATTTGGGTCACATGGCAGATGTGATTACTGCTTATCAAGGAACTATCGACGAGTTCATGGGGGATGGGATTTTAGTGCTTTTTGGTGCTCCCACTCTCCAAGAGGATGATGCCCACAGAGCAGTGGCTTGTGCCCTAGCGATGCAGTTAGCCATGACCAGTGTCAATGAACAAATCGAGCAGTTGGGCTATCCAAAACTGGAAATGGGCATCGGTATCAATACCGGTGTGGTTGTGGTTGGGAATATTGGTTCCGAAAAACGCACCAAATACAGTGTGATTGGCAGCGCCGTTAACCTGGCTTACCGGATCGAATCTTATACAACTGGTGGTCAAGTTATGATTTCTCCTTCCACTTTGGAAGAAACTGGCGAATTCTTAAGAATTGACGGTCAAAAACAGGTAAAACCCAAGGGAATTAAACAGCAAATTACTATCTATGAAGTGGTTGGTATTGGGGATAATTATAACCTATTTTTACCCAAATATCAAGAAACATTTTTCGACGTTAGCCAAAAAATTGAGCTACAATTTCATTATGCTTTTCTAGATGGAAAGCATATTAGTAATTCGGTCTACACTGGACGTTTAGTAGAGATTTCAAGTAAGGGAGCTAAGCTTCGTGCTAACAGCAGCGAAAGCTCTGCTATCCCTGAGCCCCTGAGTAATATTAAGCTCAACTTACTAGATCCAGATAATCTCAACCAAACCAGTGACGACATCTACGCCAAGGTTTTAGAAAAAACAGCAGAACTGGGAAGTTTTTACATCCGGTTAACTGCTGTCCCTCCAGAGATATCAGCAAGACTAGAATCTCTATACCAGTCAGTAAAAGGAATTGATATAAAAAAAAATTAAGCTTAAACTCAGGCTTTACTAAGGGTTAATGCTAATTCTTGTAATTGTCTATTCTAGTTTAATAATTTAATAAACTTATGAAAACTACCGCTAACTTTATTAGTTTATTGACACGTACAACATCAATCCTGATTGTACTGCTGTTTTGCGCACTCACCCCTCAACCAAGCTATTCTCAAGGGTTGCAATCTGTCAACGGTCACGTTGCCGATTCTAATAATAACTCACAGGAAACCGAAAATAGTTCCCAAAATAGTTCAGCCAAAGGCTCACGCTTACGATTTATTCCACCAACCGATAGCGCTCCTCGAAAGAGTAATGGGTCTGGTTCACGAGGCTGGTGTGAGCAGTTACCAGGTGAATTGGTGACGCTGTTAATTCCCTCAACGGAAGTCGCTGCACAAACTATATCTGGTCATCCTAGATTTTTCTGGCATTTGTCCGAGTCTGTAGACGTACCAATGGTATTTAGGTTGGTGGACACAGTAGAACACCAGATAATATTTGAGAAAAGGATTGACTCAGGTCAGGTAGGGATTATCTCAGTAGAACTTCCGGAAAACAGTCCAGAACTGATCGCAAACCCACCAGGACTGGAGGAAGAAGACAGGAACATATACATGTGGTTTGTTACCCTAGAATGCGATCGCGAAAACCCGTCTAACAATTTCTATTATACGAGCTGGATTGAGCGGGTATCACCACCCCC
Source organism: Moorena sp. SIOASIH (assembly GCF_010671925.1). Classification (GTDB taxonomy): domain Bacteria; phylum Cyanobacteriota; class Cyanobacteriia; order Cyanobacteriales; family Coleofasciculaceae; genus Moorena. The sequence continues at coordinate 415,782 of NZ_JAAHIH010000007.1, forward strand.
AGAATTAGAGCAAAAGCTAGCAGCTGTTGGTGCAAATACCAACAGCTCGACCTCTGAGTTACTGCATCAACAAGCAATCATCTATGCCGAAGCAGGGGCTTGGTTTGATGCCCTTGATGCCATTTACGAGGCTCAAGCTGCTAATCCCAATGACTCCTCGATTCGAGCAGATTTTATCGCTTTGCTGGAGCAAGTGGGATTGAGCCGTGTGGTACAGTAGTGGATGAGTGGGTCAGAGCTGAGTTAACCCATAGTATGGGATGTTGTTGGGTTTGTTGTTTTGCGTCCGCAATATCAATCTGCTCAAACACCTCACTCCCTCTATGGTGATGGGGAGATGAGGTGATGGGGTGATGGCAGCATAGAACTATAGCAGTCCAAGAAAGTCGCGCAATTCCTCAACCAACCATCTTTTCTCAACTTTAGTAAGTGTTGAACCAAATTTGTGTTGTTGGGCTCCTTCCCAAATAGCACAGGTAATAGTTTTTTGACCTAGGAAATTAACACTACTATCCACTTCAACAAATTTAATATCTACTGTACGTCCTCTAATCTGTCCCAAGCTTAAACCAAATAACTGCCATTCTATCTTGAAGGTATATCGGTTAATTTCCAAATATATCTCACCAGCAATATCAAATATTATTCCCAATAAAACTAGCAAAATAATCCAGAATTCCAGGAAAAATACAGTCGAAAAAACAGTTACCATTGTCCCCAGCATCCAGACAGTCATCACTTTAAGTCCAGATAAGATCAAGACAGCCAATAGCAAGTTATTACCGTTTAATCCACAGGGCGGAATTTCTGCTACCAAACGCTGGTAATTTTTTGTAAAAATGATGCGACTACCAGCAGGTTGTTGCCGCTGTGGTATTATAGAACCAGACAAAGAACTGGAAATTGACTTTTTTTGCCGTAAGGCATCTATCGCTTCCTCCACAGACTGGAATCGATCTTCTACAGCTGGTTCCAGCATCTTCTCTAACCAGTCAGCAAAATGCTGTGATATCTGTACTGAACCACGAAAATCAATCTTTAGTCGCTGCTGAGGTAGATCGGCAGGAGAGCGATGGGTTAACAAAAACAATAGTGTTGCCCCTAGACTATATAAATCAGAAGCACAAAATGCTTGTCCTTGAAACTGTTCTGGTGGCATATAGCCAAAAGTGCCAACAAATGTTTCACCGTAGCTTAAAGTATTACGATAGACATCTTTGACAGCACCGAAATCCACCAAAAATACTATACCTTTGGAATTTATAATCAGGTTTTGTGGTTTAATATCTCGGTGAATCACAGCTGGATTCAGTTGATGGAGGTACTGAAGAATGTCCAAAATCTGGAAAGCAATTTCCTTGATTTCCCCCTGACTAGGATACCAACCCTTTTTCACTAATTCACTGAAGGATTGACCCCCAACCAATTCTTGAATTAGGTAAAAACGGCGGTCATCAGCAGTGTCTATGTAAAAGTAGTCTAAGTATTTGGGGATAGCATGATAGTTGAGCTTGGCAAGGATTTTAGCTTCTCTTTCAAAAAGTTCTAACCCTTTCCAGTTTTCTAAATAGCGTAGGGAAATAGCTTTGAGGGCTACTCGCTTGTAGTTACTTAAATCTTCAGCTTCGTAGGTTGTTCCAAAGCCACCCTGACCTAAGGGTGCAACAATTCGATAGCGGTTACCAATAATTGTGCTTGGCTGATGTAGTAATATCATTGGCTGTCTCCTAAAAACTTGATTTGTGTCAGGATTCAGCTATAGCATTTGTATCTGGGTTGTAAACACACTTCTTGCGGGAAAAGGCAAAAGGCAAGAGGCAAAAGGCAAGAGCAACCCACCCCTAACCCCTCCCAGGAGGTGAAAGATATCCGGATTTTTATTGGACAATAAAAAAATACCTTCTAGGTTTACATCTCTTACACGAAACGCGCTTATCACCCCATCATTATCTATAGCGGTAATAACTAAAATTGGGATAAATCCATGAGCGACCCACATCTTTTGGATCAGCTCTGTTGCTGTCATTATTAATAGCGGTTTGCGCAGCTTTTCAATTAGCGTGTTAGCTGATTGACCGTAGGTCACGCTACGCGATCGCTGATTCCTGATCGCTGATTACTCTAGATAGAATCAAGGGGGTCACTCAATGAAACAGATGCTAGTTTAGACCCTATACCAATTACTGCGCCAGTGGCGAAAAGTCCAGATACTGCTACAGATAAGACTTGGTAAAACATGATGATATCCTTAGCTTTTGCTGCGGTTTTTTAGGTTTCTATGATGTATCTGAGCTAATCCCAAGGTTATAGAAAATTATTCTATTAAGCTAGTCAATGAAATCCTCAGGTGCGACCCAAGGGCGATTTACTCGCCCATTGGAAAGCGCACCTATAGGTTTTTAGGTTATCCCTAAGCCTTGATCTAAAATTGGAATGTAAGCTATCAGCTATCAGCTAATGCGCTACGCCCACGCGAAGCGAACAGCTTTTGAATAAAATAAGCTGACGGCTGTTCGCTTCGCGTGAGCTTTTAGCTCACGGCTGACGGCTGAATGCTTACATAATTTGGATGTGACGCAATTGCCATTTATCCCTAGAAGTAACAACTTTACTACTAGGAAATAACTAGCGTTCGCGTAGCGTGGCCGTAGGCCAATCGCTAAGATAAAGCTTAAGACCAGATCAGGACTTACCTATTTACTTATTATTTTGAGGATCATTACTTTAGCTCCAAGGGAAAAGTGGCATCAGAAAACTCCAATCAATCACCTTTGCGCCTTTGCTAAACTTAAAAACACTGCTTTACGTGGATAGAAGTGTTTTTATTTAGCCTGCCCAGCTTGGAGATATCAATATTTTGACTATAGCTACAGCTTTGTAATTTGTCAACCGTACTATTCCAGATATCAGCTTAAAATACATTCATCTATATATAGCTGAGCGTGCTGAGTATGGGCTCTTGTTGGGTTTGTTGTTTTGCGATTCGGGCAAAGCCCGACGCTGGGCGAACGCTACATAGCATTTCCATTTGAGTTGTGAACATAATCCCTTAAGAAAAGGCAAGAGGCAAGAGGCAAGAGGCAAGAGTTAATCAACTATATAAATATTTTTAGTAGCGATGCAGTCGGCCAAAGGGGGTTTCCCCCATGAGCGACTGCATCAAGACAAGGTCAAAAACTGTAATCCTTGTTTCCAATTCATTTAGAAATACTAGATATCCCTGTTCTAAGAAACAGAAATATTTCTTTACATCAATAGGGAATGCGATTGACCGTAGGTCACGCGGGGCGCGTTCGCATTCCTCGAAAACTTGTGTAAAACTGGAACAAAGCAATTACGGACTATTAGAGCTGTGTTAATTTAAACACTGAGGAGCGTAAGCAACTAATTACCCTAATCCATCTACTTGATTCTTATCGATCGACCGTTTCTGATTATATTCCTGAATCAATTTGGAAAGATTAGCATTTTTTTCCTTCAGAAGCTGCAGGTAATCTTCCTCCATAGCATTAGTAAGTTCAAGATTTCTCATATCTATCGCTAAATTAATCTTAAACTCAGAAAATTTGTTATTAAACGCTGCCGCATCATCATAGCTTTCAGAAGGGTTAGTTGTAGCACTTATGGTGCCGAATAATGTCCCTAATAAACTAATAAAAAATATAAAAAACTTGACAATATTTTCGGCTTGGTGATCAGAAACAAATTCTTGAAGAAACGAGACCAATAAGTCACTACCTGCGGTAATACCTGCAATAGTCGCTAAAAAAATAGGGATAGTATATTGCAGAACAAAGAAAACGTACAAAAGAAAGTTTGAAAAAGAAATTTGAAAGTCACATCGTCTTTGGATATCCAAGAAAATCTTGTAGTAGTTAGACGAGAAGCTATACTTTTTTTCTTTAGGTTTTTGTACCCACACGGTTTTCAATTTTTGTCTAAACCTGACCCTAAAAAACCCAAGCATAAAACTTTTCTGGCCATGATCTCATATCAAGTCCGGTTGACTAATCATGATATCCCTTCTGGGGTAATAGTAATAGGTAATTGTCAGCTATCAGCTATCAGCTATCAGCTATCAGCTATCAGCTATCAGCTATCAGCTATCAGCTATCAGCTATCAGTTATCAGCTATCAGCTATCAGTTTGTGAATAAAACAGGTAACCATTTTTTTTATCTGAGTTACGGAAAGCTGACGGCACCTCAAGTAGCGTGAGCTTTTAGCTCACGGCTGACGGCTGACCACTGACTACTGACCACTGACCACTGACGGCTGAGGGCTGAATGCTTACGATTACCGATTACTACCAATCCAGAGACTACTTGGGAGGTGATTAACCGGACTTGATATAACTACTTAAATTTACTTGGAGTTTAGACAGTAACCGGACACTTACGGTGAAAATTGATCAAACTGACAGAAGAGGGATATAACGTTTTCCATACTTATGAGGTATACAGGATTTTTTACCTGTTCACTGTTCCCTATTCTGTCTTCACTGTTCCCTGTTCCCTGTTCCCTGTTCCCTAAAATCCCAAAATTATGTACTTCACCCAATTGACAACTCCTATATTCAAACCAATTCCCCCATCACCGCTCTGCGCAAAATCTCTGTGACTTCTGTTGCGATTCTGGCATCGAGTTCCACCGCTTCACGATTGACATCTCTTGGCTCAAGCACCTTTGCTCCCCGTAGCGCCATACTGAAGGTAATCAATTTAGCTGGCTTTTGGGAATCGTCAAGACTAGGCTTGACCAATTTAACTAGCGCGACATAAACCGCTTCGGTTCTCTTCCTGATACTGGTAACCCCGTTGCCGAGTTTTGAGATAATCACTGTTGAGTCAATCACATTCAACAAACCCAACTCTTTAATAGCTAAATCAACTAACCGAGCTGGATCGTTCCCCATTGCTCTGATGATACTTTCGAGACTATGCCACTGAACTCCCGGTAGCTGGCATGCTTCCGGTATGTAATTATGCCAACCCACCATTGAGATCATCCGATTTAAATCATAAGCGGATATAGTATTACTTTCCCATTGAGGGGGTTCAGGGTCAGCAGTTAGAATTATGCTTTTGGTTGTGCTACCAAACAACTGGGGGTACTCAATAAACGGTTTTTCCCCATATCTGCCACGGAAAATCAGGCTATCATTACCTGTAATCTGTTTCAGCCAATTTTCTAAATCCATTTGGGGAGCAAATCGCTTTAACATTGCCCCTAAGCAATTAGAACTTGCTGTATTGTAGTCATAACTGATCACATCTGTGATTAAATCACAGACAGGAATATCCCTTTGATTTCCAGCTTGGTCTGTGCCTCGAATTGTGCATTTATCGAGGTCGTCATTAGGAGATTTGCTATTAAGGCGAGACACTAGATTAATAATGGGGATAATCTTACTACCACTCCATAATTCATCATTACTTAGGGCATTTCGTCCCAACCATTTCACCTTGAACTCTTGGTCTACAAAACTACCAACACAGACACAAGCTTCTTTGATGTCTTGATGGAGAAACTCCAAACCTTGCTGATCAATATCTGGAAGTTGCCCCAGGATTGGATAAGGGCTGAAAGTCTGATCTGCTTTAATTCCAGAGACTAGATGTTTACCATCGGGTTTCTGAGTCAGGCGGGAGGGATAATCTTTAATTTGCTGTTTGTATGGTGAAGTCTTAATACCGAGATATAATAGTTTGGGATTATCTTTAGAACCTTGATCAGCAGCTTGGAGGTATTGTTGGTAAACGTTATCTTTGCTATAGTTATCTACAGTGATCAAGACTTCAGTCTCGCCAATGTCCAAATTCCACAGCACTGAATCCTCGGTGCTTGTGAGCAGTTGCTGATCACAAAATACTTTGAAAAAAATGTCTGGTCGTTGGTCAGCAAACAGTTCTTGAAAATAGGATTCATCGAATTCCATCCCAAAGCTGCCATGGTCATCAGTGATGGCCCTACCCACCAAGTTGTTGAAAATAAGGTCTTTATCCCATGCTTCAACCCGTAATCCTGAAATGACGCCACTGGTGTTTGGATCGATTACCCGACCTGAAATCCGAAATATTGCCATACTAAATTCTACGATAAAAGTCAATAACTGTAGCTGATAACTAATGGAGTAACCAAAGGAACAGCCCCTATTTGTTTTAACCTACGGATTGATGATTTGTCTAGATATAATACTTAAGTTTGCTGAAAAATTCCAATACTTTATTTTAAGTATTGAAAATTTAAAATTAAAAGTAATACTATGTTAATTAAATAACCGTTAAGATCGATGACTACAACTGTAGCAGTGGTATTTGCCCCTAAATTTGCTATTACTGCTCTTTTTATTAACGGAATTAGATCAACATGATAGAATTTGCTTCTAACCTGTGGTGTAGAACCAGGTTAGCTCAAGCCTGTTGACTCAATATCATACATACAAGGAATCTATGCCCCCAGCTGTTTCCCTCCAGAACATCTACAAAATCTACGATAAAGTCCCTGTCGTGAATGACCTGTCCTTTACCATTGAATCAGGAGAGATATTTGGTTTGCTTGGTCCGAATGGTGCTGGTAAATCCACTACAATTCGGATGCTAACTACGTTAACTGAACCGACCAACGGGCAAATTAAGGTAGCGGGTTACGACGTTGTACAAGAAAAAGAGCAGGTCAAGGAAAATATTGGTGTGGTCTTGCAGCAAACTAGCGTGGATATTGACCTGACTGTCTGGGAAAACATGGAACTCCACGCACGGCTGCATCACATTGCCAATCCTGGGCGTCAGCGGCTGATTAATCAGTGGTTAGAGTATGTAGAGCTAATAGACCGACGGGATAGTTTAGTCAAAACTCTATCTGGGGGAATGAAGCGTCGGTTGCAAATTGCTAGAGCACTGTTACATCAACCGAAGATTCTATTTTTGGATGAGCCTACAGTGGGATTAGACCCCCAAACCCGCCGTCGCCTGTGGGAAATTATTCGGGATTTGAATCGCCAAGGTATGACCATATTGCTAACTACCCACTATATGGAAGAAGTGGAGTTTTTGTGCGATGGCTATGGCGCTGGCAAGCCAGGACGGATCGGGATCATGGATTCTGGTAGACTAATCGAATTAGGTACACTTGAACAGTTGCGCCACCAACATGGGGAAGGATTGCTGATCAAACAACTCTCAGAACGCTTTGAGTACAAATTTTTCCCGACTCTGGAACAAGCGAGTGGCTATCTCGAAAGTTTACCTGATAAAACTGGTGTGATGGTTCGTCCCTCCAACCTGGAAGATATCTTTGTTGAATTGACAGGACGCCAATTGGATTAGAAGCGAATTAAAACAATGCCTCGTCTAGCTACCCAAATCGAAGCGATTCTATACTTGAAGGGACAGCCCCTCTCCATAGAGGAACTCTCAGAGTATGCCCAATGCGATCGCGAAAAAGTTGCGGATGGCCTGATTGAACTGATGGCAGACTATGCCCACCGGGACAGTGCTTTAGAAGTTGTGGAAACTCCTGCTGGGTATAGCTTACAGTTACGAGCCACTTTTAGTGAATTACTGCAAAGCTTAATTCCTGCTGAATTGGGCACAGGTGCTTTGAGGACTTTAGCTGCGATCGCTCTTAAAGGTCCGATTACTCAAGCTGACCTAGTCAACCTTCGTGGGAGTGGAGCGTATCAACATATCCAGGAACTGGTCGAGCTCGATTTTGTCCAGAAACGTAGACAAACTGAGGGGCGCTCGTACTGGTTACAAGTTACCGAAAAATTTCATCAACACTTTGAAGTTGAGCAGCTACTGCCACCCCAATAGAAGCTATGCCAAGGGTTTCAAAAACTTCAAGATTTCTTTAAGTAAGGTTTTTTCCTCAGAATTTATACCGAAAAAACTTAGATTTATCCCCGAAAGCTGATTCAGCTTATCTCACAATCGTTTAGAGTATAGAAAAGTCGAGATGAAGCAGGTCAAACCTAAAATTCCTAATGGTATTCAACCCCGATTTTCTAAGTTCCCCAGGAGCAGAGCCTCAACCGAACCAACTGCTGCAATACCTCCAGAATCAACCTTCTGATGTTTTAGCAAGGATTGCTAAGTCTGCTAGCCCCGAAATCCAACAAATCATCTCTCAGAACGTTCAGGGGCTAGTAGGGATGCTGCCATCAGAAAACTTTAATGTTCAAATCACTACTGATCGGGAAAATTTAGCTGGATTGCTGGCGTCAGCGATGATGACTGGTTATTTTCTCCGTCAGATGGAACAGCGTATGGTTCTTGAAGACAACTTAACCAACTCCACTCCCTTACCTACTCAGAAGCGGCGCAGTGAAAAGCGTAGCGATTCGCCAAAGCCAACTGAGTCATAGATGTCCTCTGGTTTAATACCTACTTTTATAACTAACTTAGGTAGACACCAGTCAACGGCACTATGTTAAGAATGATTAACTTGGGAAAAAGACTAAATGGAATAGGTTAAAGGGATGATAATATACTAGTCTATTATCCCTTTAAGCTTTTTAGGCGGAGGTCGAGATGGATCGGATGGGAGAATGAGCCCATAGAGGGGGTAATAACACCGCTAATAACACGCCCTGTTGCGTTCCCGTAGCCTGACCTACGGTCAATCCCATCCTTGACATCAAAATCCGAAAATTTTGGGAACAGTAGCAAACATTGAACTACATTTAACTATTTTAAATTTAACTATTTTAAATAATATCATTTCCGGAAATATCAATAATGTAAGATATTCTAAATTTTAGAGTAATAGGTAATGAGTAAATGGTAATTGTGATTAGCCATTGCTGATTACTTATTACCTATTATTGATTAGACCTCCCAGAATTAGTATTATTAATTATAATGATAATAATGTTTTCCTGTATTATTCTGGCCTGATCCCATCTTCCCTTGTCCGAAGTTGCCGACAACTGCGGCGAAGTTTATTACCGATTAGTGATTACCCTAACAGACACAAAACCTTCGACGTGGACTGGATGGGCAGAAATTTAACGACCCAGCCAAATCTTAATCTGGTCAACCAGACTTGTGCCACCAAACCATAGGGCAAACATAATTGAGATGGAGAGGCTTGCTCCGATCAAGCACAGCACTAAACCGGCTAGGCTAATTGCACCATCATCTTCAGTTAAGCCAAAACCAGTTATAAAAATTCCCATAGCTGGAAGGGTATTTGTTCCTGGAATTGGAATCATCATCGAAATTGACATTAATGCGATCGCACTCCCCATAAATATCCGACCAGGCAAACTGGTACAAATATAGCTTAGGCGAGGACGGGTCACTGCCTCAATCCGCCGCAACCAAGGGAGTCCTATTTTCAGAAAACCCTGTACCGTTTCCAGTTTCATTGTCCCATTCATCATCTTCTTGGGTAGCCAGGGGCGTTTGGCACCAACGATGAGCTGAATAGCCAACAAGAAGATCACAATCGCAAAGGGAATCGAATAACCCGGTGCTGGAACTGGCAAAGCGGAAGGTAGGGATAGGATAACGAATAGAAACCCAAAAATACGTTCCCCCGCTAGGGTCAAAATATCTGCCAGCTTTACCTGAGGCTCTCGCTCTTCCTCAAAAAAATAGCGCTGTAGTTCTACAGAGAGTTTAGCCATTCAGTAGTGATTAGTTATAAAAGTTAATATACTAATATATACTAATCTTTCTAGCACTTACCCTGAAATTACCTAAGATTAATTGCTAGCTGTGCAGCAATTGACAAATGGTTTGTTAGCGATCGCTTCTAACCCCACTGATTTGATCAGATTTACCCATGCTTGGGGCTGGGAATCCCGTAACTGGGCGACAGTAGTCACAGTTTCTTGCCAAATCATAGCCTTAGCATATAGCTTGGCTTGTTCTAAGGTATTTTGCTCCTGCTCTAGATTAAGCGCTAATTCTGGACTAAGTTCAGTACGCTGGAGTATTCCTTTAACCCACTGATCTCGGCTACGCTCTTGAGGATCGCAAACGAGTACGAAAAACCACTTGTATTCCTTACCCATAGTCAGAGGTACAGTTTTCGGCACGCTCAGTTGCACAATACCGTTCGCGTTATCCAGGCTCACGCTGGTCAGGTACACCTCTTGATCCTGGTCATCAATTAACACAAATTCTGCAACAGTAGCTGTAGTTTTGGGGACATACCAGAACAGTGTAGGATTATCTGCCACTGTTTTGACCAGATTATTGGCAGGCACGATAGCAGTCAAAGGGATGTCACCGTTGTCAGTACAGGAATAGCTACGAGACCCTCCTCCTGCTGTTCTTGTAGGTCCTCCTCGTTCTGGTACTGGTGGAAATTCAATCATCCATGTCCCAGCCCCAAGGGTTTTAGACGGTGACCCTCGCTCTGGTGGTGCTGGGAATTGTAAACCAACTTCATGGTGTGGGTATGACTGTGCGAGTAACCGGGGTGCCGTCAAGTCATTTACCAGTGCAGCCGACAGCATAGTAGTAAGCACTGCCAGATAGGTTGGAGTTTGTTGCCATATCATGATCAATCACCCTACTCATTAATAGGCCTCTTGCAAAAGTCCATTTTTGCTATTGGGCTATAGTATTTATCACCCTCTTTTTAAAAATTTATGCAAGATTCTATATAATTTTATAATTTGCCGTTATCTATCGTTATCTATATAGTTTACGCACTTCTAAAAAACATCCATAATCTCTAAAAATCACCCATAATCCGCTTTCGCAACTGGTATTTGCCTATCTTCCCTTCTTCTTCAGTACTAAAGCCGTAACTCTACCCTACAGGTAGAGTTTGGTACCCAGTTTTGGGTAAGTTCTGTTCGTCCAAGGATTGCGGCTAATCTCACACCTTATTCAGCGGGCTAATTGCTAATTATTTTTAATTAATTGATAGATCACTCTGGTTATGAACTTGGGTATTTATGTATTTAATCCCAATTTACCATCAAAGGTATTGGTATTATTCCCATATTCTATCCCAAAATCGCAATAATCTCAAGTGCAACATTTAACCTGTACAAACCTACTTACAAGCAGATAGGACGATGGTATAGCAAAGCCTGAAAACTAATGGTTGTTGCCGACAAAGCAATGCCAAAGGCATTGCGCTAATTTTATTGATGGAGGCTCCCGGCCTACTCTCAAACCGCACTGTAACTGGGAGCATCCCATTTTGGAAACAATATTACCCAAAGCAACGATATTTCAAGGGTTTCAGCCCCCTAAAAAGAGCTAACGTGCCAAAATGGGATGCTCCCCTGTAACTTCAATCAGTCCATTATTTTACGTCGCTTAACTTACGACCAGCTGATCAGCTTTTAGTTCTTCTTTGGGCGGTAGTGTTCCGAAGTTAAACAAGTTACTAACTTATTTGAGTGTAAAACAATGAATAGTGTTTGACAAGGTTTAGATAGCTATAAGCCTAGTTGCACCTCCGCTTAATCACTTTTTTGGGTCAGGGTAATCGATAGTCAGGAATAGTCAACTACCAATTACCCATGACCCATGATCTATTACCTATTACCCATAACCCATTACCCGATCAGGGAGATCAGGATTATTGAACCGGAATTGTCAACGGATTACCCTAGTTTTAGGTACCAGAAGTCCAAGAGTTGATGTACTCGATTTGGTCTGGGGTGAGGCTATCAATGTTAATGCCCATTGCTTGTAACTTCAACCGCGCAATGTCCTTATCCACTGCTTCAGGGATGGAGTGTAAACCTGGTTCAATGGAGCCTTTGTTTTTGACTAGGTATTCACAGGCCAAAGCTTGGTTAGCAAAGCTCATGTCCATCACCGCACTGGGATGACCTTCAGCTGCTGCCAGGTTAATCAGGCGTCCTTCACCCAGTACCACAACGGATTTACCATTTTTCAAACAGTACTCTTGGGTAAAGTTCCGTACTTCTTTGACTTCCGTTGCCATTTCCCCTAAGGACTTGAGGTCAATTTCAATATCGAAGTGACCAGAGTTGCACACCATTGCGCCATCTTTCATCACCTCGAAATGCTCAGGGCGAATCACGTGCTTGTTTCCAGTAACTGTGACAAACAAGTCACCTAAGGGAGCAGCTTCTTCCATCGGCATTACCCGGAAGCCATCCATTACAGCTTCAATGGCTTTAGTGGGGTCAATTTCAGTAACAATGACATTGGCTCCCAGTCCCCGAGCTCGAAGTGCTGTGCCTTTGCCACACCAGCCATAACCGGCCACAACCACGTTTTTACCAGCTAGCAACACGTTGGTGGCGCGGATAATACCATCAAGGGTAGATTGACCAGTACCGTAGCGATTGTCAAAGAAGTGTTTGGTGTCAGCATCATTAACATTCATTGCCGGGAATGTCAACACCCCGTCATTGAACATAGCCCGAAGACGGACAATGCCAGTGGTGGTTTCTTCGGTGGTACCAATGATATCACCGAGCTGGTGTTGGCGCTCTTTTACCAGAGTGGCGGTAACATCGCTACCATCATCGATTATGATGTTGGGTTTGTGATCCAGGGCAATTTCAACGTGGCGGTGATAGGTTTCGTTATCTTCTCCTTTGATGGCAAATACAGGAATCTCATGATCAACCACTAAGCTAGCCGCTACATCATCTTGGGTTGAGAGAGGGTTGCTGGCAATCAGCAGAGCATCAGCACCAGCAGCCTTGAGTGCGATCGCTAAATGGGCAGTTTCGGTGGTTACGTGACAGCAAGCAACTAAACGAATTCCTTCTAAAGGCTTTTCTTGGGCAAAGCGGTCTCGAATTTGCTTGAGCACTGGCATCTCCCGTCCAGCCCATTCAATCCGCTGCTTTCCTTTTGGTGCCAGAGACAGGTCTTTAACTTCGTGTTTTATCCTAGTCGCAGTTGCAATCATCAGGTTTTGTGTTTTAGTTAACGTTTCTTAGTTTAGCCTTGATTAGTTTAACGTGTTGGAGAAAGTTCCACCGGATGGGAAAGCTTTATCAAAATTCTGATTAAACCCGCTGAGATTTAAGATAGTTTACAGATTTCTACCATCAACGGGTGATAAGGAACTCATTTCGATGTAGGAAATTGGCTAGTTTTTTCAGGAGACAGGAGACTCAATGGCAGCAAGCCATCATAGGATTTACTATAGCGGTTTTCAATTATGTGAGGTACATTTTTAGGGACTTCGTAGCAGGAAATTTGGAGCAGGTATCAGTTAATTCACAAGATGTAATATGTAATCTGCTAAAAAATATTGTACCTCATTAGACTTAAAAAAGCTATCCTGACCAGTCCTAAATTAGTATATTTGTACTATAATAAAGAGAGCGAGTTGACGGTCAGCTGATCTGATGTAAACCCCTAATCAAGGTTTTTCCCCATGAAGAAGCACTATATCCTGAGCATCAATCCCAATGCCGACTACCAATGGGAGCAGTGTACGTTAAGAGATCCGATTACGGCAGAACGACCAGACTTTGCTGGTTTGATTGCCCAAGCTGTGGCAGATCAAACTGGTTCTTATTTAGTGGCAGTTAATATTGAGGTAGAAGTATTAGAGCAAGCAGCACAGCCCCAAGCTCAGAAAGTGCGGGTTGATTTGCCAGTGGTTCCTGTGGAAGTGCAACCATCAGGATTAGTAGCATAAGTTGTACCGAACCCGGTCCTGACAGAAATGTAGCTTCAACCCGCATTCAACAACCGCTCCCTTATCGGGTCAAACCTAGGCTTGGTGCGGGTTTAGCTAAAACCAAAAAGCTTAACGAGAAAAACCGTTCCCCCGCCCGATGATGGGATTTTCCACAGCTTCTCGGTACTGTTCAACGGCTTCAGTGTAGGCAATGGGCAGAACACACTCGACGTTTTCATGGGGACGAGGAATGATTACCCAGGATTCCAGGGTAGCGCCATGGGCTTTTTCGACGGCTGCAATACCGGCATCCATAGCTGTTTTTACTTCCGAAACATCCCCCCGAATATTGATATTGAAGCGGGCGCTACCAACTCTGATGTAGCCTACTAAGGTAACCCTACCGGCTTTAACCATAGCATCTGCTGCTGCGAGTATACCAGGAAAGCCTTTGGTTTCGAGAGATCCAACCGCCACTGTGGACATAGCCAAACTCCTTACTTTGTTGAATTATTTTAAACTCAGGAACTATTGTACGAATCTTCGCTACCGATTCGGCTTAATACGTAAGCTATCAGCTATCAGCTATCAGCTATCTGCTATCTGCTATCTGCTAATGCGCTACAGATGGTGCTACTTGATGTGCTTATGGGCAATTAGGACGCTACGGAACTTTTGAATCAAACAAGTAAGCAAAATTTTAATCTGAGTTATGGAAACCACCTCAAGCAGCGTGAGCCTTTAGCTGACGGCTGACCGCTGACGGCTGAATGCTTACCTTAATACTGATTCAGCCTATTGGTTTAAAATGTTCGGAACTCTTCGACTTTGCTACTGTAGTGGATGGGCAACACTGTGTCCACATTTTCATTAGGGTTGGGAATGATATAGTAAGCCATCAGCTCGGCACCGTAGGTTTTCTCTACGGCTTCCAGCCCAGCTGCTACCGCGACGTTTACCTCGGATATTTTACCACGGACGCTAACCATAAACCGACCTTTCTCAGATTTATCATAGGATACCAGTGTCACTGCCCCTGCTTTGACCATGGCGTCTGCTGCGGCTAGTACCCCTGGGAAACCTAGGGTCTCAATGGTTCCAACTGCTGCTGGCATTGTGTTCTACTCCGGACGAAAAGTGGGTTAAATCTGATTGTACTGGAGTTATTAGGCAAAATATATCCTGGCTTGCCTAAAATGTTAACATTTAAAATTTAAACTAGAAAATATTGAAATTTAACAATAAAATTTAACGTAAGCATTCAGCCGTCAGCTATCAGCTATCAGCTATTAGCGAGTAGGCGCTTTAACTGCACTGGGTCGGATCAGTAAAACGAGCAGGGATTGTCAACCAGCCATATTCGTTCGTAAGCTTGTTTACTACCTCCCGTTGATTAGTTAATTAGCTGACGGCTGTTCGCGTAGCGTGAGCTTTTAGCTCACGGCTGATAGCTGAATGCTTACAATTTAACAATTAATAAAACTTGAGGTAAGCTATCAGCGTGTCGCGTATCAGCAATTAGCGCTACAGATGGTGCTACAGATGGTGCTATCAGCTATCAGCGATTAGCGCGATACGCACGCTACTAATGGTACTTTTCTTGAGGTGCTTTTTAATAACAGAGGTAAGCATTCGTTTAATCTGACTTACGGAAAGCACCTCAAGTAGCGTGGCCTTGGCCTTTGGCCACGCTACGCGAATGGCCAAGGGCTTGTTGCCAGACTTTAAATTATCATTAATTTTGAGCTATTAAATTCTCCTGTTTGCCCATTGGCGCACGCTACGCTGGGTTGATTTTAGCTGTCAGCTGAATGCTTACAACTTGAGTCTGGTGAGTTTTTTTAGGCTCTTGCGCACCTGTTTTTCTTTCTCCTGAAGTTCAGTAATCAGTTTTTGATTATAGGGATCGATAATCCCTGAGTTACTTTCTGAATTTACCCAAAGTTTACGGGCTAGTTGGAAACATAACTGACATCGTTCTAAATTTCTCAAAATTGAAGGATTAAATTGAGCAAAAAGTTCTTCATCTTTTTTGGTAAACCCCTTTAGATCAATTCTTTCATACAAGTCATCATTTGGATTAATATCTGGCTTTAACTTATTAATTAATTGTACCACAGCAATTAAATTTTTTTCCTGATTCAACACCGGCCAAGCTAGCATAGTATAGGTTCGGTAACCGGTAATTTTGTCGATTCTTTTCGCTTCTTGAGAGCGTGGATCGTCATAGACATCAAAGGGAACATTAATAATGCTTAAGGAGGTAGCAGCTGCACCAGCAATTCCTTTATCTGCTGGAATATCAATGACTAGGGAGCCACCTTTACCATCATCAGCGTCAATGGAACCGAGGATATTACTATGCTCATCCAGTAAAAAAATACTGGTGCGGTCTGCTTTTAATATATTTCCGGCTTTTCGGGTCAGGCGACGTAACATTTCTTTGAGGGTGTCCACTAACTCCCCTAAAGCGTCATCAACGGTGTTCACCTCTTCGATAGGCTTTGGTTTTGCGTTCCCGTAGCGTGGTCTACGGCCAATCCCATCACTGGTATCTACGGTATCTACGTCATTGCTATCTACTTCAATCTCTGAGGATTTCACCGGAGTTTCCAGTAACTCTAAGCCAGCAATTTCTCGCCAGTTTAACTGCAATGCTTGACAAATTTCTACAAAGAAAAGACCTTTAATGGGCTTCCCGATCAGAAAAAGATTAACAATGGGCAAGTCTAAATCTAATTCATTAGCTAGGTCTATATCTCTTCCCCGACGCTTACGCTTCCAAACTAATTTGACGGTTTCGAGATACTTAGGGTGTACACTATATAATTTGTCCATTCTTTTTTGATTTGGGGAAAGCTGCTTATCTCAACTCCAACTGATTAGGGAGTAGCCAAAAAATAAAATACCAGTTTTTAGCTTTTCGGATAGGCCAAAAAAGTTGGTTTATTTTCAGTTTTATAGATTAAGTTAGGTTACCCACCCTACTTTAATTGGTATTTTTTTAGACGCCAGTCCCTGATCTCAATCTATTGATTTTTATCGATATTCCGGACATTTGATGTCAATGGTCTAAGTCTCTAATAGGCTCATCCCATCAGTTAACTAGACTCCCTAGGTAGTTTTAACAAACTAGTTGCTGCTTTCAGCAGTGTATTCCGTTAGATGTTACTAGGTAATTAACCGTGCTTTATAATAACCTCTTAGGGTTGGAAGTTTTTGATGACGGTCACGGTATCAGCCACATCGTCTAGTTACCCTTACCCCCATTACTACCATGGTGAAGATACCATAGTTTGTCTACAGTTGTCACACCTGATCAATAACCTGATCAATCAACAGATAATCGGTTATTTTGTTTGGCTATCACCTGCTGCTTCCAGTAAGCTTTAGGCAGCAGTATCAGTATAATAGTGCTTTTTGTGAAAAAGGTAAAGTCCTTTTCAGGAAGTGTAAGCAGTCAACTAATACGCTACGCCCATGGTACAGAAACCGCTTCTGAGCAGTAAGCTAAATCATCCAGGAAAACTTAGACATTTTGCTGAGGAGCGCGAGTAGATCACTTATCCTGGACAACCCCCTCAATATGCTGATAGCTGACTAGGGATTTTGGATGGTTTTGTTAATAGGTTTTAATATTATCAAAACAGTGTAAAAATCATCTTTGTTATCAAGAGCGAATGTATAGGATTGAGCATATTTAGGTGGCTTGTGGGTTGTCAGTTTTAGGAATTTAAACTCATTTCCATTGGTGATAAACCCCAGGATAGCTTGCTCTGGATTAGGATTGGCCAACATATACGCTAAGACTTGGGTAATTCCCGCTGCCAAGGCATATTTTGTTCCTTTTGCTTCAATAACAGTAACGTAAGCATTCAGCAGTCAGCTGTCAGCCGTCAGCTTAAGATAAACCTTGAACGGTAGAATTTAATAGTTCGAGATTTTGTAAACATTCAGCCGTGAGCTAAAGGCTCACGCTACTTGAGGTGCTTATTTTATTCAAAAGCACTTCAAATAGCCTGGGCGTAGCCGATAAGCTGAAAGCTGATAGCTGATAGCTGAATACTTACACAGTAACCCATAATTCTGGTTGAAAAATCAGAATATCAATACGTCCAGTAAAAATCATACCCTCATCTTTGGAGGTGATTTTAACTTCTTTCTCTGCTGTGATTTCAAAGGGATGACGATAAAATCCTGCTAGTCTGAGTAATGGCGATATTATCACCATTTTCAAGATCACTTCCAATAACGGAGACTCGGATAAGTACAGATACTCTTCTTTAACTTGCCCTAGCAATTGTTTCTCAAAATCCGTCAGTTCCGGTAACTCGTATTGCCATTCTCGGAAAAACTGTTCATCATCCGTTCGTTCTAGATGGAATCTGTGTCTTAATTGACGTAAGGTAATCTATTTTGCAGGAATTGTTTGAACCATTGGTAGTTTAAAATTTATAATTTAGAGTTTAATTAATCGGACATAAGTGATTACACAGTCCCTGATTTATTTATAGCAATTTTCGTAAGTATTCAGCGATCAGCGATCAGCTTCTTCTTTAAATTGCGATAATGCAATAGTTTTTTAGAACCCTTGTATCTTACTAATCCCATTAATCTCACTAATCCCAGTTGCCCCACTACTTGAGATGTAAGCATTCAGCCGTCAGTGGTCAGTGGTCAGTGGTCAGCTTATTCTATTCAAAAGCTATTCGTAAAGTAGCGTGCCCATAGCGCATAAGCTAATGGCTGATAGCACCTCAAGTACCACCATCTGTAGCGCTAATCGCTGACCGCTGATACGCGACACGCTGATAGCTGACAGCTGACAGCTGAATACTTACCTTGAGATTGTGACAATGCAATAGTTTTTTTTAGCACCCTCTTCCTCCCACACCCCACACCCCACACCCCACACCCCACACCCCACACCCCACACCCCACACCCCACACCCCACACCATGCTTCAGCATCGAAATCAGTGCCGTCATGAAACTTGACCCCTTGGCGCAGTTTAAATGTCCAAACTCTGCTATTCCGAGACGCTTCCCAATCAGTAGCTAATCCCGGTTCCAGTTCAATGGTTCCC
>NZ_JAAHIH010000012.1 GCF_010671925.1 Moorena sp. SIOASIH
CTTAATTCTTAATTCTTAATTCTTAATTCTTAATTCTTAATTCTTAATTCTTAATTCTTAATTCTTAATTCTTAATTCTTAATTCTTAATTCTTAATTCTTAATTCTTAATTCTTAATTCTTAATTTTATAGTGTCCCAGCGAAATTGGTCTAGTTTGTCTCGTTGATCGAAAAAGTATTCTTCTAGATATGGCTCAATTTCCCTTTGCCAGATATCTTCAATTTCCTCAGCTATTGTTTCTAGTAGAAAGAAGGAGATTCCGAGGGAGTAGTTAGGATCTGCGATCGCATTATTTATTTGTTCGAGTATCTTAATCAATCCATTCACTGGAAAATCCGTTGTTTGGTGATATCGTCTCAGGATTTCATAGTTGGGATAGAGCCGAATAAATGCGAAGCGACGGCGAAATGCCTGATCAACTAGAGCAATAGAACGATCCGCTGTGTTCATAGTACCGATAATCCGAACATTTTTCGGGATACTGAATAGTTGATTACTGCCAGCTAAGGGAATTTTTTGAGCCCGGTACTCTAGTAGATACAATAATTCTCCAAACACACTAGCGAGGTTAGCACGATTAATTTCATCGATGATTAGAACACAAATTCCTTGCCGAGACTCAGCTTTCTTACAGAATTCTAGAAATCTGCCTGGAACTAAAGGATATCTCAATTCCCCATTTTGACTTTGTGGACGGATACCTTGAATAAAGTCTTCATAGGAATAGGCAGGATGGAATTGGACAAGTTCCGTGAATCCATCACTTCCACTGATTAAATGGTTAGCAATTTTTTGAGCACTATAGGTTT
Source organism: Moorena sp. SIOASIH (assembly GCF_010671925.1). Lineage (GTDB taxonomy): Bacteria > Cyanobacteriota > Cyanobacteriia > Cyanobacteriales > Coleofasciculaceae > Moorena. Next base: position 811 of record NZ_JAAHIH010000012.1, read on the forward strand.
TACCTGTACCTGGTGGGCCGTAAAAAATTCCTTGTCCTTTGCGTTCAATAGCACGTATCCATCCCTCTAACTCTGCGATATCAAAACCAGTATCTTTAGCACAGTCGCTTACCGTATACTCCTCTGGTAACGCCATCCTTGAAGCATCAGAGGTAAATTCGATAACCTCCTCTACTCTTCGGAGTTCCTGACCCGAAAAATTATACCCTTTAACCGCCACCAACCAGTAGCAAAACATATCGAATAAATCATTATCCCTGAGCACTGGTACACCCGGTTGATGCATAGTGTTATCTAATGCTTTAATCAGATTAAATCCTGTAGAATTGGCAGCTGGATAATCTGTCAGTTTTTTTCCGTAGGATTTATTCACAAAATAGTTGATAACCTGTCGAGAATTATCATTGATTAACAGAAACCTATCTGGTTGCAGCCCATTGAGGAGATTCGTCAGCATTTCCGTCGGAAAACCTTTAGAGTATTCCCCTGTAGAAAACTGATGACAAGCTGCTGATAACTGATTAGGATGCTTAGTGCAGCAACCAACAAATTCAAGGATGTCGTAACCAATCTGCTCTACTAACCTTTGTATCCATTTATGCTGATATTTCAGTTTTAATGGCAATCGTAATTCTAAATAATTATCACGTTTTCTAGGAATAGTTAGTATCCATGAATCATCACCCTCACCATATTGACTATTCAACGTAATCGCCAATTCTCTATCAGGGAATAGCTGAAACAGTATCGGTTCTGTTATAGCTTCTCCAGACTCCACTATAGCAGAGATTGCTTCAAAATTCCGACACCAAAGGCGACGCTGCTCTTTGTAGGTTGCCATGTGACTTAACCCAACCGGTGTGTAGGGATATGAACTGATAAATTCCTGAAATAGACTGATAAATTCAGATTTATTATCCCCCACCATACTATCCACCTAATTTTTTTTATTAGAACATGTTTGAGACATTAGAGACTGTGATATCCTTTCTATTTTAATTATTAACATACTACTTTAGGTAAAGGCAAGAGGCAAGAGGCAAGAGGCAATATTTAATCAAATCTATAGAGATTTTTGGTAATGAAACAACTGTCATTTTTTTTGACATCTCATTTATAAATGGAATAGCGGTTTATAGTATAATTAGGTACACAATATTTTTACCCTCTTACCTCTTATGACTTCCCTACTCCCTGCTCCCTACTCCCTGCTCCCTAAAAAAATGTACCTCACCCAATTTAAAACCGCTATATTACTTATCTGACATAATTGCCATTTTATCCTCTACAATAGACTTAAGATGCTCAAATTGACTAGTCGTCAAGTAATGATAAGATTGTGGAGGTCTAAAGTTAGCCCATTTTGCTCTCAAATCTTGTAAGGTTACTGGTGGCTCAAAATGTTCTATGAGTTTTAAGCAAATCCCATAACCGACGGCGGCTTCCTCATAATATTCATTAAAATCTTTTTTTTCTATACCAGCATTGTCTTTTACTTTATACCAAAGGATATCTGGGCGGTCTTGAATAACATCTTCTACTTCAAAAAAACCCGATAAAACCTTATCTGGAGCCGAGACATAAACCACAACAATATCCCCTGGTTCTAATCGAGGACGCACCCGACGAAGTTCAATTTTTTTTGTTCCATTGAATAATTGATTAGCATATTTAGGACGAATTGATAATAACAACACATTGGGCATTGTTAACACGAGTAATTTTGCTTAATTTTGGGTGCCTTCTCTATATATTATTGTAAATTGTTCTTGAGAAATCCGCAACGGTGATTGAAGTGTTAAACGCTTACCCAGTATTTCTTTAATTTCCGCCAAATCTATAGGATTTTTAAACAGTTCAGTATCACTAAATCGAAGCGCCATCATATTTTTATCGGGATCATTTTTGGTAAGCTTCATTAAATCTTTTAATTCATATACACCCAATCGGCGAAACTGTTGATGGAGATTTTTAGGTTTGTTGACGACTACTTCATCAAGTCTAGAGCAAGCTCTTACCTGTCCTGTGCCGCAATATTTTTTATTATAGCTTACATACCAGATAATTCTACCAACAACCCCTGGTTTTAAGCCACCATTAGCTCGATGGCTTCGATAATAGACAAGTTCACGTTTTAGCGCCAGATCAGTTTTAGATCCTAATAGGTACTGGTTAGCTAAGTCTTCATCGAATAATTCTTTCGCCCATTCTGCTTGAATAGGAATGATTATAGTAGGAAGCTCAGCATCAATAATTTTGGCTGGCCAAAGTATTCGTTCAACGTCTAGAGTTGTTTTTACCGCTTTGGTTAAATTATCAGTTTTGAGGGTTTCAGCAATTTTTAGGCAAAAGTTATAATCCTGACTTCGATTAGCTAAATTAGTGAGATAGTCGGATAATTCTGTCGCCGTAACCGCAACCGCAAGATTGGCATTTAAATAGCCATCCTTAACTTGAAAAAATGCATCATCTTGAATAGCGCTAAGAATAGTTTGATTCAAATAAGGTTCAGTAATTCGTGTAAATTGCAAATTGTCACTTACTGACAGGGATATAAACCAAAAAATTAAGTGCCGCGCCAGGGTTTCTTCAAGAGAACCAGATCTAACCCGAAAAATTGGGACGTTTAACTCATGATTTTTCTGGGTATGATACGCAATTAAAGCTAGGGTATTATTTTCTGACTGGAGAATAATATAACACTTAAATTTATCGGGATTAGCAATAATATAGCCCAGCCTTCCTTGAAAATCACTAAGTTTTTCTTTCTTAGCATCAACCAAAAACGTTTGACTCAAGAAAGGTACCTGATCTAATTTATGAACAACTTGTCTAGTGATACCTGTGCCTGCTAAGCGTACAGGCTGATAGTTAATATATTCGTGAAGATAATCTAGCTTAACAATTAAACTAGTAGGACTAAGGATTGATAAGTTAAATTCCTCATTGATAGCATCTGCGATCGCTAGTATTTGTGAATTACGAGTCAAAAAAAATGGTGCATCTGAAGCTATGGCTATAGCTAACTGACTTAGGTCAGATTTATTGATAGTTACCTGAGTTGATAACAAAACCTTGGTTAGAGCGCGACAAGCTGTTTGAAAGTCTTTCTGATTGTAGGGGAGTTGAGTAAAGGTATCGGCTAACTGGCGTTTACCATTCCTTTGTTTACTATCCTCAATAGTATTGATGACCTTAAATATTTCATTAGTTATACATAACTCCAAGTCAGGTTGTAACCAATCAGCTAGTAGAGAGTCGGATTCGGCCTTTGACCTAGCTTCATCTCCTTGCAAGTCAAAAAACACGCTGGTATCAATGACTGCACATAATTTAGACTCAAGTTTTTGGGTAGCAACCGTAGAAAATAGGGTAGGATGGTCGTGATCGCGCCACCAAACGGTAAGTAGTTTTCCATCCTTGCTCCTTCCGGGTTTTTCAGCCAAAGGAACAAAGTCTAAGTGAGACCACATTTTCTCTAATCCATAATCACGACGGCATTTGAGTTTAATGCCGTAAAAGTCCTGAGTGTTCTGACTTAGATAATTAACCAGCTTTCTAGCAATACCGTTACCACGCCATGATGGCTCGATGCATAGATGAACAATAACGATGATATTATGCCTACGCACCTTCCGGTATAACAAATAACCGGTACACTTTTTTTCAGGAGTAAGCGCCACAAGTATTTGACGACTGAGTGCGTGTTGATCAAAAGCTCCTTCAGGAAAATGACCAAGAGTTTTTGCGTCTGCTCGTCCCAAAGCCTTGACTGTCCTTAGGTGCAGGGATTTTTCATCAATTGTTTCAATTTGAAGCTGTATCTCTTGTGTCACGTTACCAATTACCAATTACCAATGGCCAATTACCAATTACTATGCATGGAATCGACCCTATTGTACGTGATTAAGCATACCTAATCTTACTGGTTAGAAGGAAACCATTTTTGCTCTAGGTTGGTCAGTTCTCCGTCTTCCTGTAATTGCAAAATAATTCGGTTGATTGCCTCGCGATAATGGCTACCTTGAGGCAAAACTATACCGTAGTCTTGTTCAGCAAACAACTCACCTACAATCTGGTATTCTCGGTTTTGTGAAGTTTGGTAAAGTAACGTTGGTGAATCATAAACTAGAGCCTGCACTTGACCCGCTTTGAGAGCTTTGTATGCATCTTCCACCTGCTCAAATTCAATCAGCTTGACTGGCTGTTGATTCATATATCTGGCAGAAGTTGTGTCTGCGACAGTAGCAACTTGTTTTCCGAATAGATCGATAAGATCAGAAATATTCGAATGAAGCTTCCACTACCTGGCAAGCCGTTCGCGTAGCGTCGGGCTTCGCCCGAGGTGGTGGTGTCTTATGCTAATCTGGAGCTACCCCTAGCCCACAGATCACACAAGCAAGCCCAGCTTCTAGGCGGTCGTCGAGATCTTTTGCTGGAACGACCCTCGTTGCTATTTCTACGAACGAGTTTAAGCACACCTCTAGCACCGATATTGTAAGCACCGTTTAAGTCGGCATTGAACCGCTTACATGAAGGGAAGGTTGCTAGGGAGTAATTTGTTGAGTCGCGTCTAACTTTACCAGAACCATCATAGGCTAATTTTGAAGTGTAGGCCGCTACGACTTCTATCACTTTGCCCCCCAATTCAGACCATTTCATTTCAGTAAAATCGCGAATTTTGGCCTTGAGCCATCCATGGAATCTTTGTCGCAGGTTAGACCTTTTCTTTCCACCTTTTGGTTTCCAGCCTTTTAGATTCTCAAACACAATGGCTTCAGAGTTGAACTGTTTAGCAATCTCAACGATTCTTCTTGAAACGATGTGGCCTATTTGGTGATTAATTCTTCGGCATTTTTTGTAGGTCTTAGAACAGAAACCTTTGTGAAGCTTTCCACCTTTACCCATAGTCTTAGACGCCCGCATGGACACGGATTTTAGTCGTTTATCTCGGCGGTCTATGTCTCTTCCCGGGTGAATAAATTCACGATGAATTACAGTGCCGCTATGAGTTACGACTGCTATTGTGGCTGTTGTGTTGATTCCTAAATCAACTGCTGTAACATTGGCCTCCGGTTTCCTCTTTTCTGGCTTGCAGGTAAATGGAACTGACAGGTAATAACCCCTGTTGTTCATCACTATAGAAGGAGACATCATTTTATTGGATGTTACCAAGTGACGCTCTCTTAATCTAGTAATTTGAACGTCAGTCCAGACCCAATCAGAGCCATTAAATACTTTTATTTCTACTGTATTGAAACCATGTAGTTTGTAGCATTGCCCCTTGTAAAGGGAGGGATAACAACCGGTATTTGCATTTAGTCTTGGAGGCTTAGCATCCTTTCTCTTTCTGCTTCCTGATTGCCAATCTCGATAGCGAGTAACGAAGCTGCTAACCTGACCAGCAGAGAATGCGATCGCAGCACGACGTAAGTAACTAGGAAATTTATAGAAAGCTTCATTGAATTGGGGATATTTGATGTTAGGGCGTTTAGCCGTTTTATGCATCAATTTCTCAACAGCAGGAGTCAATTGATCTGCTGTTAGTCCCCCAAGTTCTCCCCAATGAGTATAAATGATACCAACCAGATACCGACAAGCACGACGATAGACTTCGACCGTCTCACCAAGCAGTACACGCTGCTCAGTAGTCGGGTTGAGAGTCCATTTATCAGTGCGAATGACCTTGGTTGGCGTTTTCATCTGTTCCTTTGTTAATATACCTTTAGTATATACGGGTATTCTAAAGATGTCAAGCACAGACCAGAAGAAATCTCAAAAAAGGATGAGGGGAGTTCCTGTCCATTACGATGAGCTAAAAAAACCACACACCATCATGCTTACTGACAGTGTGTGGAGATGGTTGCAGATTTCTGCAAAAGAATCAGGGGTTAGCGTCGGGGAGTTTATAGAGAGGTGGGGGCGAAGTCAATTTGACTAGCGCTCCTTGACCCCCACCTGGAAGAGGTGGGGGAATGCGTCGCGTTTTTGTTCAAGACGATCAGCTGTGATGGCTGCTGTGAAGTAGGCAACCACGAATAATCCAGTAAACATCCAAACAATTGCCACCAAACGCCCCACAAAACTAACGGGAGATTTATCACCATAGCCTACAGTTGTAGCCTTTACTAAAGACCACCATAAGGATTCCCAAATACCTGCTAAATGCGCTCTTACTTGGCGAATTAAATTCGCCAAGAAGAGCGCACCTCTTGTATAGATTAATGGTTAATGGGTCATCGTAAACTAGCAATTACCAATTCCAAATTACCCATTACCATTAGTCAAGATTCAAAGTAGACCAAGTTATCGAACCCACAATCCCATCAGCATATAATCCTTTCGCTTTCTGATAAGCAATCACAGCAGATTTTGTCCGAGTTCCAAAATCACCATCGGTTGCACCAGAATAAAATCCTTGGGTTTGGAGCAGCTGCTGTAGTTCCTCTACTTCTGATCCAACTGCTCCTTGAATTAAAGGAAGATACGCAGATGAGGGTTGATCGTTACGCCATCTTTCTGAAAACTCTTCCAAGACTTCTTTTGGTAGCTGTTTTTGCAGCCACTCAATCGCTTGTTTTTGGTGAGGTAAGCCACGATAATACTTGTAGGTGTTAAGGAGCAGCACAGGCTCCCGCTTCTTGTTACCTGGTTCAGAAGGAGATTTCTCTGATGGTTTAGAAGAACTTTTCAGTGCTTCCCAGGTCTTTGAACCCACTAATCCATTGGCATTTAGTCCTTCAAACTTCTGAAAGGAAATCACTGCTTTGGTAGTAGCAGGACCAAAAATGCCATCAATTGGACCGGGACTAAACCCTTGAGTTTGGAGGGATTGCTGTAGCTCTTTGACTTTCAGACCAGTGTCTCCTTCTCTGATATAGTCTTCAACTGATGAGTCAAGGCGCTGACGAACTTCTCGGCGCAACCGAGGCAATTGACTGTATAACCAGTCTCCAGGGCATTGGGTTGGTGAAAAGTCTCGATGCCCTTTAATATTGTCTGGGCTAATCTTGGTAGTGTTGCAAATCGAAACACATAAATCTACCAAACTTTTCCATTGTTTGGCATTCATCCGGTAGCTGATAAAGGTACCTTCATTTTCAATTCCAGGTGACTGGTTACCTAGGGTGCTACCAGCATGAGCAGAGCTGACAGAAAGTCCTTTTTTTATCGCTGATAAGGAACTCTGTCTACCTTCGAGTAAATAGCCACCGGTGGTATTCAAAAAGTTGTGACCTGAGTCATCCCAGCCAAAGCCATCCATGTGAGATTTTTGAATACTCCTAGCCAAACTTCTGGATCCCCATAAGGTTCCTTTCGATAGATCATTCGGGGCATTGGGAGTAGCAGTATGGTGAATAATAATATATCGTGGTCGAGTGGTATCTGGCCATTTTTTTGGGGGTTTAGCTCCCCATTCTTTTGCTGAAATGACACTAGCAGTGAAAGACATATTGACTTGCGGTCTCCAGTTATACTAGTTTACTAGTGGGCTCGTCGAAATAGGATGCGAACAATTAACCAAACTATGGATTTGGCTGAGGTGGATTGGCAACTATTCCTGACTGGATTCTAGCCTTCAATTGCGATTATCATCTATGGCAGGTAAGCCTATGCGCTACAGATGGTGCTACTTGAGGTGCTATCACCGTGTCGTGTATCAACCTATGCGCTACAGATGGTGCTACTTGAGGTGCTAATGCGCACGCTACTTGAGGTGCTTTTGAATAAGCTATGCAGCCTGGTATTACTCAACTACCAAGGAGAAGGCGAAACCTATTGAAGGCTATGTTGCTTTCCAGGGCGGGGTGAGAGTTGAGGTGTAGGTGATAAAGGGACTTTTTAAGGGGGATTTGGGAAAATTTTCCCCAGCAGTTGCCATAAAAGCTAAAATATATGCTATAATATAAATCGCACGGTACGCGGACGTGGCGGAATTGGTAGACGCGCTAGATTTAGGTTCTAGTGTCGCAAGACGTGAAGGTTCAAGTCCTTTCGTCCGCATCTAAAGGTGCGACCCGTGGCGAATTAAATTCGCCAAGTAAGAGCGCATCTAAGCCAATAAGGGTTCTAGGTATCTAGAAAGCTAGAACCCTTAAACCATTATTAGAGATTAGTTGTATTAGTGATTTTCTTTAGTTGATAAGTAGTGACACCTTACCTGTCATGGAACCGGCTTCGATAGCGTTGTGAGCAGCAGCAGCTTCTTTGAGGGGAAACCGTTGGCTGAGGTGAATTTTCAGTTTACCTTCATCAATCCAATTAGCACACTGCTGGAGAATCTCGGTTTGGTGCTGTTGAGCTGTAGTGAGTCCTTTCAAGGCTGGGGTGAGCATGTGTTCTAGACTGATGCGCAAATTATGCGTCCGCGCTGTCTTCAAATTACCCTCGGCTGGGTCTAGTTGGAGGATAGTCACAATATCCCCATATACCCGCACTGCTTCACAGGTGTCATAAAAGGTTTTACCGCCTACAGTATCGAACGCCAAATCTACTCCCTCTCCCCCAGTCCAATCCAAGGCAGCTTTCACAAAGCTAGTTTGTTTGTAAAGGATAGGATAGTCAGCACCTAACTGACGCACTAATCTAGCTTTTTCTTGAGAACCGACAGTAGTACAAACCTCAGCACCTTTGAGCTTAGCTAGCTGAATAGCAACGTGACCAACACCACCAGCACCTGCCTGAATCAGCACCTTTTGTCCTGCTTCCAAGCGTCCTCGGTCATACAATGATTCCCAGGCAGTGATCAGTACTAGAGGAGCAGCAGCGGCTTCAGGGAAGGAGAGGGATTTAGGCTTCTGGGCAACTAAGGACTGATCAACAACAGCTAGTTCGGCATAGTTACCTGTACCAGATAATCCTAATCCCCCAGCACAGAAATACACTTCATCACCAACCTGGAATTTCTGGACACCAGCACCAACAGCTTCTACCACACCAGCACCATCGCAGCCTAGGATAGCTGGCATTTGGTCACGGTAAACGGTGCCTCTACGCCGCAGTTTGGTGTCAATGGGATTAACACCAGCAGCGTGAAGACGCACCAGGATTTCTGTGTCGTTTTTAATTGTGGGAGCTGGTACATCCTGAAGTTCGAGCACTTCAGGTGTACCAGGAGCGGTCATTACAATGGCTTTCATTGGTCATTTGTTAATTGTTAATTGTTAATTGTCAATGGTTAATGGTCAATGGTCAATGATCAATTTTCAATTTTCAATTAACTTTCGACAAAACCGCCATTGATGATTTGCCTTTTAGATCCATGGCTGATCATGCTGTACATAATTGTGCTGTAGTTTGACTATAGCGACAGGGATGGCTGAAGACTGCTTTAGGCTGGGATTGGTGTTCTACTCGAAAGACATTGGCATAGAGATTAGCCAGGATTTGTTTACCAGAAAGGCTTCGGTCTAGGTAGGGCAATGCGGGTTTGATATAAGGATAGACAACATTCCAGTAAAAGTTTGGGTAGTTCCGGCGCAAATCACCGGGATTACGATAGCCTAAAATCTGATTTTTCCCGATTTCTTCAAACTCGTAGAACAAGGCACTAATTTTTTGTAAGTAGCGGGGATCAGCCAGCTGACCAATCAAATCTGCTGCTCTGACTAAACCAGGATAGTTAACCTTGTCTTGATGATCCTGATCATCAGGTACTGGGAAACGGGTTAATTCAATATTGTGCTTAATCTGCTTAGTATCAATCAGCAGGTGATTACCAAAGTGTTCATCAATAAACTGCTTACCCCGGTCTACATGGTAGGGAGTAAGGCTGGCATCAGTGGCACCTGTAGGGAGAGTAATCATAAAATTGTCTATTCCTGTGGCATACAATCCTTGGTCTGGTTGGTCTTGGCGACAGATGCCTTTGATATAGCCAATGTCATGGCACAACAAGGAGATAATCACCTGCAACCAGTCTTCACAGGAGACGCTCCCTTCGCAGATGTGCTTACCCCACAAGATTTCCTGTCCAACTAGGGTGACTAGGACGGTGTGTTCAATGTTGTGATAAAGAGCGTCACTATTAGCAATATTTTCCAGAGCCATGTGGGTAGCCCAAGTAATCAGCTCACAGTAGTCTGATTTAAGGCTGCCGTAAGTGCTGTGGAAACCTGTCTGTAGGTTTTTAACACAGGTATCAATGATTATCTCGGTAGGATTAAACATCATGGTAGACATATCAGCAACTCCTCATTTATATTTCAGCTGATCCCGACGGTCAAATCTGGGGGATTTCAGGTTAGGGGTTAGGGGTTAGTTAATTGGTCTGGCATTGCTTAATTATGCAATTATTTTAAGAGTTTTTTGGAATGGGCATCAGGCGTGGAACGGGCATCTTGCTGGAACGGGCATCAGGCGTGGAACGGGCATCTTGCCCGTTACAATTTCCAGGCAGGATGCCCACCCCACTGATATTAATTCCTTGATTCAGCAATGCCATTGGTCTGACTAACTACTAACGACGTTTTGTTTGGCAGCTCTCAATCCCTATATCTAGATCAACGCTAGATCAAAGTCCTCAGCATTCGCCCTGAGGCACTTAGCTTTGTTAGGTCCGGCACAAGGGGCGAGGTATTAACCTTACGTTTGTCAAGTTTTCACCCACTTCGGATCAGGTATCTACCAAGCTGATAGCTGATAGCTAAAAGCTGATAGCTTTATGAACACAACCCATCAAGCTCCCAATTTTGGGAAATACAAGTGCAACAGGGAGTGATATGATCTGACCAGTACTCAGTGCCATCAAACGCAGCGTTTTAGCTTGAGGGAAAAGGCAAGAGAGTACTGAGACATCTATAACCTCGTATAGGTTTGATTGCCATTAATCAAACTCTATCCTGTGTTGAAGACATCAGGGTAATTTGTGGAAAAAGGCTCACAAGCCACCTCTAATCCATAATTTGTGTGAAAATCTTCACAAACTCATGGCTAACTCAGCTTTTCGATAAGCTAGTTAGGATGGGTTTAAAATTAGCATAAATACTATCTTTTTTTGGTGCATCTTGATAACCACCTAAACGCTATGTCTAGGGGACAAAACCGATTATTCAAAATCTCTATCGGCAAGACTGAGATGTTCTTAGAAAAATTGAATCAACTAGATTTGACTGTAGCATTTGATCAGCTAACACCCCGTAAACGAGAGGTCTTGAAGAAAATGTTAGCGGGCCAAAGCGATCAAGCGATCGCTAAGTCCCTACACATCACAGAAGCTACTGTCAGAAAACATGTGCAGCAGCTGTGCGAGAAATTTGAGCTGAGGAATGCACCAGGTGAACATTACTCACTCCGTAAGCAGTTAATTGACTTATTTAGTGAATATCAGCCTAAGTTAGTAAATCCAGAGTTATTAAGTAAATATAAATCTTTCATCGTCCCACCGATGCCAGAGTCAGAAGGGCAACAAAAGCCAGTTCCTCTGAATGCTGACTTTTATGTCAAGCGCATTCCTTATGAAGATCAGTTGTTAGAGGCAATTGTCAAGCCTGGTGCTCTAATTCGGATCAAAGCACCCCAGCAGATGGGTAAAACCTCCCTGATTGAACGAGTTCTGGCTGAGCTCAGGCAGCAAGGTTATCAAGCTGTGACCTTAAGCTTTGAGTTAGCCGATAGTACCGTCTATAGGGACCTCGGCAAATTCTCACGGTGGTTCTGTGCCAGAGTTGGTCAGACTCTAGGGCTGTCAAATAAGTTGGATGAGTATTGGGATGATATTTTTGGATGTAATAGTAACACCACAGATTACTTTCAGGAGTATTTATTGGCAGAAATTGAAAGCCAGATAGTACTCGTTATAGATAAAGTTGATCTGGTGTTTGAACACCCCGTTATTGCTGATGATTTTTGTCGCCTTCTCCGTGGTTGGTATGACATCGCTAGGCGGGGCGATCGCAGTAGCGCTATCTGGAAAAAACTCCGGTTGGTGATAGTACATTCTACAGAAATTTATAGCTCCTTGGATATCAATCACTCACCACTAGCTAATGTTGGATTGGAAATTGAGTTGCCAGAGTTTAGCACTGAGCAAGTAGAGGAGTTAGTCAAACGTTATGGACTGGATGGGAATCCCAGAGAAGTCAAGGAACTGATGGCGATGGTGGGAGGACATCCTTATCTGTTGCGCAAAGGTTTAGCGTATATTAAAGATCATAACATTACCCTAGCGCAACTGTTAGAGCTGGCACCCACAGAAGCCGGACCATTCAGTGACCATCTGCGACGCCACCTAGGAAATCTCAAACAGTCTCCAGAATTGGCAACTACTTTGGAGGTGGTGGTTCAAGCAAACAGCTGGGTAACTATCCCATCGGAGCAAGCCTTTAAGTTATATAGCATGGGGTTAGTAAAGTTGCAAGGGAATAGCGTCATGCCTCGCTGTGATTTATATCACAAGTATTTTTGCGATCGCCTTTGCCAGCGGATTGAGCCTGAGTGCTGAGTGGGTCAGTTCAGAATCCATACTTCATATAACCTTAAACCTTAAACATACCCGATACCGAATGCCTAGGGCGAACAACCTACCCTAAGGGAACGCCTAGGGCCAACAACCTTGGCCAAAAGGCCACGCTACGCGAACAACCTTAAATTTTAAACCTTAAACCTTAAGCCTTAAACCTACCCTATATGAATGCCTAGGGCGAACAACCTACCCTTCGGGAACGCCAAAGGCGAACAACTGTCAACCTACCCTTCGGGAACGCCAAAGGCGAACAACTGTCAACCTACCCTTCGGGAACGCCAAAGGCGAACAACCTTCAACCTTCAACCTTGGCCAAAAGGCCACGCTACGCCAACAACAGTTAAAAAATAAAATGACCTACGAATATATATACTCAGGGACTTTACCAGCCGATGCTCTTACCTATGTTAAGCGACAAGCAGATAATGATTTATATGAAGGATTGAAGGCTGGACAGTTTTGTTATGTATTGAACTCAAGACAGACTGGAAAATCTAGCTTACGAGTGCAAGTAATGCGTCGGCTTGAAGCAGATGGGGTTGCCTGTGCAGTAATTGATTTATCGATGGATGGTACCCAGCATGTCACTTTGGATCAATGGTATGCCAATATTGTCCGCTCTCTGGCTAGAGACTTCGAGCTAGATATTAATTTACGCACTTGGTGGCGCGAGCGATCAATGATATTTGCGGTGCGACGATTGAGAGAATTTCTTGAAGAGGTTTTGCTCCAGCAAGTTACTCAAAATATTGTAATTTTTATTGATGAAATTGATAGCGTTCTTAGTCTCGATTTCCCCACTGATGATTTTTTCGCCTTTATTCGCGCCTGCTATAACCAACGTGTGGATAAGTCAGACTACCAACGCCTTACCTTTGCGCTACTGGGAGTAGCAACACCATCAGATTTAATTCAAGATAAAAAACGCACACCCTTTAATATCGGTCAGGCGATTCAGCTATATGGCTTTCAGTTGCACGAAGCACAGGCATTAGCCCAGGGATTACAAGGAAAAATTAGTAATCCCCAAGATGTCCTGAAACAGGTCTTGTACTGGAGTGGAGGTCAACCTTTTCTGACCCAAAAGCTTTGTAAACTCTTGTTGGATTCTGTATCTACTATCCCAACAGGTGGTGAGGCAGAGTGGGTTGACCAATTAGTGCGATCGCAAGTGATTGATGATTGGAAATCTCATGATAATCCGGAGCATCTTAAAACTATTCGCGATCGTCTTCTTAAGAATGAGCAACGGGCTGGGCGATTACTGGGATTGTATCAGCAAATTCTGCAACAGGGAGAAATAGCGTCTGATGACAGTTCTGAACAAATAGAATTGCGGCTATCGGGATTAGTGGTTGAGCAGCAAGGAAAATTAAGGATTTATAACCGTATTTATAAAGCTGTTTTTAACCAAAATTGGGTAGATAAAGAGTTAGCAAATTTGCGACCATATAGTAATGAAATTACTGCTTGGTTAGACTCCAATGGTCAGGATACATCCCGACTCCTGGGGGGACAACAGTTACAGGATGCATTAAGATGGGCCCTTGGGAAAAGCTTAAGCCATCAAGATTATCAGTTTTTGACCACTAGCCAAGAATGGGAAAAGCGAGAATTTAAAAAGGCGTTAGAAGAAATTCAACGGTATTCAGAAGCCAGACGACAAGGGAAACTTAATCCAGCCCTAGCGGCTACGACTAAGGAAACTATCTATGAGTCTCTTCAACACCTGACCCCAGAAAGTTTCAAACATATTGTTTCCAACATTGAATTAGACTTACGAGTTTTTAATCAAACCTTATCCATGATGGATACTCTGATCGACCGAGAAGGGTTTGATTCCATTTTCAATGAAATGTTACGGTCTATCACCTTCAAAACTGGAGAGATACTCCAGGCGGATCGCACGACGATTTTTTTATTAGATGAAGCCAAAAATGAACTCTGGTCAATTGTGGCAAAGGGAGAAGGAGGAGACTCAGAAGAGATTCGGGTGCCTGCGGATAAAGGGATTGCTGGTTATGTTGCTCAAGCTAAAAAAACTGTCAATATTCCTTACGATTTATATGACGATACCCGTTCTAATACTGCTAAGGAATGGGATACCAAAACTGGATACCGTACTTATACCATGCTGGCTTTACCCTTACTAGATGAACAAGGAGATTTAGTGGCTGTTGTCCAATTACTAAATAAGTTACAACAACCGCCAGTTTTAGACGCGCCCTTAGCTGATAAAATTGATTTAAAAGGCTTTACACCAGAGGATGAAAAACTTTTTGCGCAATTCGCCCGCTCGATTCAAATGATTCTTAAATCCTCTCGGTTATTTTATAAAGCAGCTCAGAAACAACGAATAGCTTCAGCATTGATAAATGCGACACAATCTCTGGGTAAAAGTAGCTTGGATCTAGAAGAAACTTTGAATAAAGTGATGAATCAGGCTCAAGAGCTAATGTCTGCTGATCGCAGCACAGTCTGGATGTTAGATGAGGACCAGGATGAATTATGGACAAAAATAACGGTTGCTGATGGTACATTAAAAGAAATTCGGATTCCCAAAGGAGCTGGCTTTGCTGGTCAAGTTGTTACCACTAAACAGCCATTGATAATTCCGTTTGATCTCTATGACCATCCCAATTCAGACACTGCCAAACAAACTGATAGTCAAACCGGTTATCGCACCTGTAGTTTGTTAGGGATGCCTGTGTTTAACGCCGATAATCAATTAATTGCTGTTACCCAATTAGTCAATAAAAAGAAGCAGGGCAATTTTCCTCCATACAATCCCGCCGATTGGCCCAACCCTCCCGATTGCTGGAAGGCAAGTTTTGATCGCAGGGATCAAGACTTGATGGAAGCATTTAATATTCAAGCGGGTGTAGCGCTCCAAAATGCTAAGCTGTTTAGTAAAGTCAAGCAACAACAGCTAGAGCAGCGAGATTTGGTCTTTAATGTATCCAGTGGTGTAATTTTTACCAATAAAACTGGTCAGATTATCCTTGCCAATGATCACGCTAAGGATTTGATTGGTTTGAAAGATATTGAGGAGAAGTCTTTACGGGACTTGCTCCACATTAAAGATGCAAATTTTGCCCAATGGTTCGATGTAGCATTAGCTGCCAAGAATGAACAAGAACGTCGGCAAGATTATTCAGCTCAAACCTTAGTATCCCATAATACTCAAGCAGAACACAGTGTGAATCTATGTATTATCTCTTGTCCTGATGCTTCTGATGTTACTCAGATTTCTACTATCCTAGTAATTATTAATGATAGTGGCGATGATAAACAAAAACAGGAGCAGCAAAAGCTAGTGCGTAGTGTGTCTAGGGTCGGCAATCTTTATGGTTGAAATTATTTCATAATTAGAGATGATGTGGGTTCAATTAAGTGATGAATTTGTACTAGAACCCAGTTATTTAATTAAGTTATTTAATTAAGGGTCATGTTTGGGTATAAAACTGTAGATGCCAAATCCCTGAATCAAAAATGTCCGTATTTCTTGATTCAAATCTTGATTAAACTGTAGATGCAAAACTCCTGAAACGACAAATCATCACCAATTTACAATCAAGACTATCACAGACTTAAGCGTTTTTATTTTTTTTATCCAAATAGTCCTTGACCCCTTTTAATGTATAAAATTCAGCGACTTTCTTTTCGTCGTTATCAAGAACTTTATACCGATATAGATTTGGGGCTCCAATACAACCATCATTTTCTACAATCAACTCCTTATAGCCAAGTTCTTTGACTTTGTCATAACAGCTGTTATGCTCTTTAACATTAATGTTGTTCTGATCAACATTACACTTAAATTTTGGCTTTACCCCAGCCTCGACTTTATTAGCTATCTGATCGACTTTTTTACCTAGATCTTTTAGGGTTGATGTAATCTTGCTTAAGTCTTCTTGCACCTACTTATTCCTCCGGAATTTAATTTCATTCAATGTAAATACAGTTTAAGTAATTGGCTGTGATCTGAATCAACTTATGGTCTGATCTTTATCACCGACATTCTATTCAAAAAAAACCTTGTTACTCTCAAGGTAAGCGATAGGATTTTTCTTTGAATAGTGAATATAATATCTTCAAAAGAGGCAAGAGGCAAGAGGCAAGAGGCAAGAGGCAAGAGGCAAGAGGCAAGAGGCAAGAGGCAATAGGCAATAGGCAATAGTTAATCAACTAGGGATGCATCGCTACTGCCTACTCCCTACTCCCAGAATGAAAGTATCTCACCCAATTGAGAACTGCTATAATGAATTATCACTAACTTTAAAAACCATCAAGTGTTGGCTGGGTAAACTATTATTGGTTTCTTGCCAAATTAAATTCACGTCTTCCATTTCTTTTTTAACTTGCTTCTGAGTCATTTTATGCAAGCCCTTAATAGGAATAAGTGGGTTTTCCTTTCGATATTCCACCAGCACAACTCTTCCTTCTGGTTTGAGAGCTTTAACAATCGATTCCATCATTTCCCGGGGATATTCAAGCTCATGGTAAACATCTACCATTAACGCTAAATTAATGCTATTTTCAGGAAGTTTAGGGTCAGTTAAACTTCCTAATATTGTATCAACGTTATTAACATTGTTATCTTCTGTTAGAAAGTCAATAACGTCGATCATTTCTGGCTGAATGTCTACTGCTAATACTTTTCCTTCCGGTAGCAACGGAGCGATTCGAAAGCTAAAATAACCAGTGCCTGCTCCAATATCTGCAACAGTATCTGTTGGTTGTAAATTAAGAGCATCAATAACTAGAGAAGGTTGCTCTTGGGATTTCCTACTAGGGCGTTCCAGCCACAACATTTCCTGATGTCCCATTACTTTAGCAATTTCTCGACCCAGATAGAATTTGCCAATGCCATCTTTGCTATGAAAAGAGCGGATTGTATACAGGTCACTAGCATTGATGTTTGATTTTAGTTCCCGAGTATAGGTATAATTCGTTAGTAGTAGAACTGGGATGAGTAAGACAGCGATCGCAGCTGCCAACAGATATTTCCTGAAATTTGCCATAAAAAATCGAACCACTGAAAGTCCCCGGTATAACCCATGGATGCAGGTAGATTATAAATTAACTATTTACAATTAACAAATTACTAAGGGCCAGCAATAGAAAACCCCCGGCGAGTTGGTGGATTTTCTGCTAACTGCACCTTGAAAGTGACGCGATCGCTAATGTCACCGCTTTTTACCTCCAATGTCCAATCCCCAGGACCCAGAGGCCAGAAGAACGAATTGGATGAGTTGGTAGTTAGCTTTTCACCATTCAACCACCACTCCACTGACTCAGACTTTAGCCCAGCCACCTTGAACTCTAGCCGTTGAACAGCACTGTTGCTATCAAGATCGGATTCAGTAGGGTACAGCACATATAAATCCCCCTCCCGAGGAGACAAAATTTTCAGTTTTCCTGGCGCTAGATTTCCTTGAGGTTGTCTTGCTAACCACTCGTTGTACTCATCAGGTAAATTAACGATGTACTGGGGCGATTGCTGGTTAGCCCCAACACTGGTGATTTGATAAAACGTATCGGATTGACGTTCGTAATCCTGGAGGTCGTCTGGATAGAAGTATTCCTGGACAACAGTTGGACAAGCAGGAGTGGGACGCAAACCGGAAAGGGCGCACACTGGACGTTGGACTAAACCGGGAGGAGCTTGAAACGGAGCAGGTTCTTGAGATTGATGCAGGTGTAACATAATCCGATGCCAGAGGGGAGCAGCACCAATCACCCCAGACACTTGTTCCATGGGCTCACCATTAAAATTGCCTACCCAAGTGGCAACGGTATAGTTTTTGGTGAATCCCACAGTCCAAGTATCTCGGAAATTAGAAGAGGTGCCAGTTTTAACGGCAGCCGGAAAAGGTAAATTCAGTACTGAATCGACACCAAACCCCTGAGCACGAGCTTGAGGGTCACTCAGTATATCTGTTATTAATGCCCAGGTTGAAACGGTTGAAAGTTCAAGGTTGGAATGTTTAAGGTTATTTGGTTGTTCGCCTTTGGCCTTCGAGTAGGGTAGCTTGAACAGTGGGCTTTGCTTGCTTGCTCGATGATCTGACAATTGTTTACTTCCCCCGCTTGCCTGTCTTTCCTGTCTTCCCTGTCTTCGTGCTCTTCCCGCTCTTCGATAAACCGACAAATCATCCCTATTTGGCGAGGGGCTAGATAGTGTAGTGACAACGGATGTGGGTTGTCCAAGTCGTGCTAGGGTGAGGTAGGCGCGAGCTAGTTCCCAAAGACTAACTTCACCACTACCTAGGGTTAATCCTAATCCATAATGTTCTGGAGACTGGGTTAGGTGTTCAAAACCTAGTTGATGTAAGTGCAACAGAAAGTTTGATACTCCAACTTTTTCCAATACCCTAACTGCTGGGATATTAAGGGAATTGGCTAGAGCAACGCGAATGCGAACTGGTCCGAGGAAAGTTTCGCTGTAATCGGTGGGACTGTAGAGTCTAGCTCCGGGAATGGCGTAATAGGTGGGAATGTCGGCTAAGACGGTGTTGGGACGAATGATGCGCTGCTCTAAGGCTAATTGATATAAAAAAGGTTTGAGGGTGGAACCGGGTTGACGTAGGGCTTGGACTCCGTCATTGCGTCCTAATTCAGCTTCGGAAAAGTAATCCGGAGAGCCGACATAGGCGTATACTTCACCGGATTGATTCTCAATGACAATAGCAGCAGCGTGATGGACATTTTTATGGGCAAGCTCGCGAACTACTTGCTGCACTTGGGCTTCAACAAATTCCTGTAGGGGACGGTCGATAGTAGTACGAATTTGGGAGGGATGCTCTGATGGTAATTGGTTGGCAACCAAGAATAAAAAGTGTGGCGCGGCAATTATTCCTTGCTGTCGAGGTAGTAGGGAAATGGCTTCCTCATAGGCTTGGTCTGCTTGAGTAGCAGTGATATAGCCATCCTCTACCATTCGGTTAAGCACATAGATTTGCCGCCGTTTGGCAGCATCCCAGTAATAATAAGGATTGAGATAATTAGGATTATTGGGTAGACCAGCTAATAGGCTGGCTTGAGCAACATTGAGTTCACTGGCAGGCATGCCAAAATAAATCCGAGCAGCAGCTTCTAAGCCATAGATATTGCCACCCATAGGGAGTCGGTTGATATAGGCTGCCAAGATTTCATCTTTACTCATCCCTGCTGCTAATCGCCAGGATAGCCAAATTTCTTGGAATTTGGCAGGTAGAGTGCGGGGGTTGGGTTCGAGCATCCGTGCCAGTTGCATGGTGATAGTGGAAGCACCACTGACAATGCGTTTCGCCTCAATGGCTTGAATTAGCGATCGCATAATTGCCCGCATCTCTAATGCCCCATGGTGATAAAACTCTCCATCTTCTGCGGCGAGAATAGCATGGATAAAGTGCGGGGAAATTTGATCGAGAGGGACAACCGCAGTATGGTCTTGGTCTCGACTGAGGATTGTGCCTAGGGATAAACCATTGCGATCACGAAATTCTACCGCTAGGTCATCTTGAACTAAATCTTTAGCACGAATGGGAGCAAGATAGGGAAGCGTACGGACGGTGATGCCAAGCAGCGCTAAGCCAAGGAATAGTTTTACAGCGCGCCGATGTTTGGGATTTAGCCTCAACCAAATTTTCTGTTTGATGATGTTAATGGAATTTCTCATCAGGGACTCAATCTTGTGTAGCTCATTACTATCAGAACCGTTATAACCAAATGGTTAGATGAAGGCTGAGGTGGAAGCCTGAGGTGATTAGAGCTTTGATCAAATAGTTAAATCTAACAAAGGATCGGAGCAATTTTACTGTATGTTTAAAGGACTGTTAAGAAAACCTTGAATTAAACATGGATTTAAGAGTACAATTGGCGGAATCCTTGGATGAGACAACCTGGGACTTACTGATTCCTCATGTTAAACGAGATGCAGTAGTGGTGGTGACTGAGGGACTGGATTTATTGGATGTTGGGGTAGCGATCGCAAATGATGATGTGCTATCTGTCCAACATTGGATCAGTGAGCAGCTAATGCACAAGCCTTTGCATGAGCAACTTTCTAATTGGAACAGCAACCAGAACAAGCGGTTTCAGGCTCTGATTGTACAACCCTACGTACTGGTGCAAGAACTTTCAATGGACTTTACCAAAAAATTTGGGTAATCGCGCCCCTAGAGACGAAACCTTAGAGAGTGGAGCCATAATGGTGGATCGGTCTCGCGCAAAAAGGTTAAAACTTGATAATTAAGGCGACCCTCTCTTACGGTAACTTTAAATCCTTATAGGACGGCTTTTTTTTTAAACAATGGCCTTGACAGTTTTTACTAGGTGTGCTATTTTGAAGTCTATAAGAATAAACTAAAAAACTAGATAGATACTATCTAACCATAAGTAGGCAACGTAAAAAATATGTCTGTGATACATATTGCGTAATTTGGTCTAGCGATGCAGCGCGGTCTTGGGGGTTTCCCCCATGAGCGACTGCATCAAGACAACGACTTAAAGGTCTATAAAAAATTTAGATAAAAAAAAGTATCTATCTATCTATATATAAAAAAGGTACGGTGGGGCACACCGAAACCTAGATCCATGATCAAGTACGCTTAGGTCGAATTGTCCTCTACTTTTTTTGGTTCCGACCTGCTATACGCAAGACAGATCGTTGTTCGCGTAGCGTGGCCTACGGCCAAGTAAGAATCCCCGTTCTTCTAGGACGGGGAGTGTCAATTGATTAATCTTTTCGAGGCTTGCCCTAATTCAGCCCCTGTATGACCTGTCGTCAACCACAACAAAGCCCTAGCCCCATCTCGCAAAGCTTTATCAAGGGGTTCAGTAGACTTTTCGGAAGGAACAGGTAAGGGCTTGAGAACAATTCCTCTACTGCCAAAAACAATATCACCAATCAAGCGAGCACGGCGCATATGATAGTCAGAAGTAATCAAATAGACACTATCGATGTCCTGAGCTTCTAACTGATCCACTAAGGTAGTAAAGTTAGTGACCGTATCCACCGCTTTGTAGTCTAGGTGGAGGCGACTGACCTCAATTCCTTCCCGGGTAAATAACCGTTTAGCATATCCTTTCGGGCTGCCAGAAGATACCCAAATGTCGAGGTCTGGGTGCTTGATGGCAAATTTGGCAGCAAATCTCTCCCGCGATTCAGATCCCCCTAAAACTAAGGCAACTTTTGGTTGCACTAAATAGCTTTCAATCCTTTTGTAACCATACATTAGGGTCATTGCTAAAACGAGTGTCACCCATGGTATTAATTTAGCTTTATAGTTAGGGGCTGATGAGTGGGAGTGAATCCTGAAAATCATAACTCGAATAGATGTCGAATAGATAGATGGCGTTGTTTAACTCAAAGCGCAAGTTCGCAGCTTTCTTCAGGGATTAGTCATTAATTGTTACTTGCTACTTGTTACTTGCTACTTGTTACTTGTTGATTGTTAATTGCTACTTGTTACTTGTTACTTGTTAATCAACAAAAACCAAAAAATTGAGAAAGATTTAGCAATCAAGCTTAGTCTTGGTCTTTGACCGGAAAAACTGATGAAGGAATTGTCAACGCTAGCTGATAAAGTTGACGTCGGGGGAGTTGAGTTAGCTGAGCTAATTGACGACTCGCTTGCGATCGCGATACTCCCTGAGCCATAATCTCTATCAATTGAGCTTCTAGTTCAGCTTTTGATAACATAGGCTTGTCTTGGGAAGCTCCACCAATTACTAGGGTAAACTCTCCCTTGGGTTCTAGGTGAGTAAAATGAGCGATCGCATCCCCAATAGTTCCCCGCCAAAATTCCTCATGGAGTTTAGTTAATTCCCTAGCCAATACAATTCTACGGTTTTCTCCCAAACAGCTTGCCAAATCTCGCAAGGTATTAAGCACGCGGTGAGGCCCTTCATATAAAATCAACGTTCTTGGTTCCCCCTTGAGAGAGTCTAAGCGTTTTTTTCGACTTTGACCCTTGGTGGGTAAAAAGCCTTCAAACACAAATCGGTCTGTCGGTAGTCCCGCAGCACTTAATGCCGTAATTCCAGCAGTAGCACCTGGTATTGGAACTACCGATATCCCCTCCTCAATAACAGCCTTGACCAATTTATAGCCAGGGTCAGAAATGCCTGGCATCCCAGCATCCGTCACCAACGCAATGGTATTTCCTTGACCCAGGCGATTCAACAACTCGGGTAAACGCTGGTCGTGATTGTGTTTGTGGTAACTCACTTGCGGCGTTTTAATTTGAAAATGCTGCAATAGCTTCCCGGTATGGCGCGTATCTTCCGCAGCAATCAAATCCACCGATTGCAGAATTTCCACTGCCCGAAACGTCATATCCTGCAAATTACCAATTGGTGTTCCCACCACATAAAGCATTCCCACTTGTCTTCTTCGCCATCCCTTACGTCTTTGCGGTTAATTAACAAATCACGGGCTCCTACCCCAACAGATGAAACAAGTCAGCCAGAATGGTATTGGAGAACAAAAACCCTTCCGGGTCAGTTAATCTCAACCGTCCCGCCACTGGTAACCTCTGACCATAGGTTAAATTAACCCTTTCGCCATTATCTCCCACAACCTCTACCCAGTTACAACCGTAGTATTGCAGCAAAGCCGTCCAAATCTGTTCCAGAATTTTTTCCCCAAACCTCTGAGCTAGCATAGACAGACTCAACCCCTCTGCCAAGCGTAGACCTAGCATTAAGGTTTCTAACAACACATCCTCTGAAGTTGTGGGTGAGTCATCCGAAACCCCACCTGCAAGTACCAACTGTTCCACCCAAGCATAATACTCTCGCCTCGTGCGTGGTCTAGTGAACCGATATCCTTGAGTATAGCTAGCCGCACCCATGCCAAAACCGTAATAAGGGCGGTTTTCCCAATACACCCGATTGTGACGGCATTGATGACCAGGCAAGGCATAGTTAGAAATTTCATAATGTTCGTACCCCACACTAGTAAACAACTGCTGTGCTAAGCGGTACATGATTACAGTGGTTTCATCAGTCGGTAAAGGCTTAGTTCCAGAGGTGTACTGGCGGCCAAAGGCAGTGACAGGCTCAAGGACTAGGTCATAGCTGGAAATGTGGGTAGGGGCAATCTTGACCGTTATTTCCAGAGACTCCTGCCATTGTTCTAAGGTTTGATCCGG
Source organism: Moorena sp. SIOASIH (assembly GCF_010671925.1). GTDB lineage: Bacteria > Cyanobacteriota > Cyanobacteriia > Cyanobacteriales > Coleofasciculaceae > Moorena. Next base: position 24,415 of record NZ_JAAHIH010000012.1, read on the forward strand.
TAGACCAGACATTAAATCAAGACTAAATTCGGGAACCTCTACTTGATGGATCAGTTCGATAGCAGTGACTATATCTTTAGAGTCATGGGTACGGCCACAATTGCTCAATAATTTATCTTGAAATGCCTGAACGCCTAAGCTGACTCGATTGACCCCCAAATCTCGGTATCCCGTTAACTGATCCTTGGTGAAGGTTCCTGGATCCATCTCCATGGAAATCTCGGCATCAGCTGCAATTCCAAAGCGCCTGTCCAAGGTGTCTAGGATTTTGGCTAGTTGTTCAACTGCCAGCAGGGAGGGTGTTCCACCTCCAAAGAAAACTGTTTCTAAACTGCTTGTGGTGGGTGGAGTGATATTAATTTCCTGACATAACACCTCGACATACTGGTCAATCATGCTAGAGGTACTCTCTGTGGCGTTATCCCCTACCACAGAGACTGGAAAATCACAGTAATAGCATCGGCGTCGGCAAAAGGGAATATGAACATAGGCGGCACTGACTCTTAAAGAATCGCAAACTTTCTCAGAATTATGTAATAAATTGACCACTGGCTTTTTACGGTAATACTTCAATCAGGTAAGCCAATCCGACCGTTGGGATGAACAGTTATTAATTAAATAAATTTTTTATTAGTTTTGTGATCATCTTTTGGCTAACCTCAATCTTCTCCGGAGCGAGATTCCCCCCTTAAGAAGAGTCAACAGTAGGAAACCTGTAACTCCCTTGAGCAGATAACTCCAGCGAATACAATTGCCCAAGCTATCCCTCGGTTAGCCTAGGCAATTCAACGGTTTAATGAAGCTAAGTCGGATCAGAGAATACAGCGATGTAAACGATATACTAAATATAGTTGTTGACTATCAGGTTTACGACAGTTTATGCCATCGTTTAAAAAGTTTTCCTAAAAAAACAACTACAAAACCAATTGGAAAGGAAGGATGCTTGACTTCGTCATTATACTTTTATTTATCATAGCAGCAGCAAGCATAGGCTTCGACAGTGTGGAATTGCTACCCGGTCATGTGCAAGATCAAGTCAGCAATTTGACAGCGTTACGCTCGACTACTGCATGCTTTGGTGCCATTATCGGACTAGCACTAGGGTTAATGGCCCAAGTAACTTACCGTCGGGTAGAAGCCCAAGTGCGAAAAATGCCGATTGAGGTAATTTTGACCAGGGCTATTGGTCTGATCCTGGGACTGCTGTTAGCTAATTTAATGCTAGCGCCAATTTTTTTACTCCCCATCCCCTCGGAATTTTCCTTCATCAAACCCCTGACTGCCATTTTAGGAAGTGTGATGTTTTCCTTCTTAGGGGTTAGTCTAGCCGATACCCATGGTCGCACCTTCTTGCAGCTGATCAATCCTAACAGCCTGGAATCAGTTTTAGTGGCAGAAGGCACCCTCAAATCAGCCTCAAGTAAAATTCTAGATACTAGCAGTATCATTGATGGTCGGATCGAAGCACTGCTTGAGACCGGTTTTATCGAAGGTCAAATTCTGGTTTCCCAGTTTGTCTTACTAGAATTGCAGCAACTTGCCGATGCTGCCAATGATCAGAAGCGAACTCGGGGACGGCGGGGGCTAGATATCCTAAATCGGATGCAAGCCGTTTACCCAGAACGCTTGGTGATCCATTCCGCTGATTACGATGACCTACAAACTGTAGATACCAAATTGGTACGTTTTGCCCAGGAAATTAATGGCACTCTTTTAACGAATGATTACAACTTGAGTAAAGTGGCTAAGCTCCAAAAGGTGCCAGTGTTGAATGTCAATGATTTAGCCCAAGCCGTGCGTCCTCTGTATCTACCGGGTGACATCCTAGAGCTGAAAATCCTTAAGGGGGGTAAAGAACCTACCCAGGGAGTTGGTTATCTAGATGATGGGACAATGGTAGTGGTAGAAGAAGGGTATAAACACATGGGTGTTGAACTGCCAGTCATTGTTACCTCAGCCTTGCAGACCTCAGCAGGTAGGATGATTTTTGCTCGACCTCAAGCTTCGGTTACGGTTTGATATTGATTATTTTAAAGGTTGAAGGTTGGCAGGTTGTTCGCGTAGCGTGGCCTATTGGCCAAGGTTACAGGTTGAAGGTTGCAGGTTGCAGGTTGCAGGTTGAAGGTTGCAGGTTGGCAGGTTGGCAGGTTGGCAGGTTGGCAGGTTGGCAGGTTGGCAGGTTGGCAGGTTGCAGGTTGCAGGTTCTTCGCCCTTGGCGTCCCTTGTAGCTTAGGTTACACCTAGTTAAAGCCTAGGCAATTCCCGGTAATTTATGGAATTGCCCACTAGGTTGCAGACTAAGGATTTGCTTCCTACGTTGGTTTGGTTATGACACCCAGGAGTGAACTCCAGCTCCTGGCTCTGTTGCTAATCATTAAGACAAAGGCAAATGTGTGGTTAGCCTAACAACCCATCCCAACATTGTCGTTCGCGTAGCGGGACGAAGTCCGGAACACATTACCGAATTGAGACGCATTAAAAATGCAAAATTATGTATTTGTCATTGACACAAACTTTCAACCACTAAACCCTATTTATCCAAAGAGAGCACGCCGGTTATTGGATAAAGGGAAAGCTGCGGTTTTTCGGATGTATCCATTCACGATCATCCTAAAGGCTGCGATTGATAATCCGACTATCTCGCCATGTCAAATCAAGATTGATCCTGGCAGCAAGGTCACTGGATTTGCTCTAGTCCAAAATAACCAAGTTATCTGGGGAATGGAATTAGAGCACAGGGGAGGATTGATCAAGAAAAAATTAGAGTCTAGAAGATCTGTAAGACATAGAAGACGCAGCCGTCATACCCGATACAGAAAGCCACGATTCCTTAACCGTAGACGTCCAGAGGGATGGCTTGCCCCTAGTTTAGAGCACAGGGTTTTGACTATTTAGACCTGGGTAAAACGATTAATCAAGTTTTGTCCGATCAATCAGATCTGGGTCGAAAGAGTTAAGTTTGATACTCAGAAAATGCAGAACCCTGAAATCAATGGTGTTGAGTACCAGCAAGGGGAGCTAGCTGGATATGAAGTTAGAGAGTACTTACTAGAGAAATGGGGAAGGCAATGCACTTACTGCGGTAAACAATCCGTCCCATTACAAATCGAACACATTCACCCAAAGTCTAAAGACGGAAGTGATTCGGCTTCGCCGACGCTACGCGAACGGGTCAGTAATCTTTGTCTAGCTTGCGAGAAATGTAATCAACGGAAAGGGAATAAACCCATAGAGGAATTCCTGAAAAAGAAACCAAGTCTACTTCAAAAAATCAAAACCAAAGCCAAGCAACCATTAAGGGATGCAGCAGCGGTCAATGTAACTCGCAATAAGCTGGTTAGGGTACTCCAAAGTATTAAGCCAGTAATTACTGGAACAGGAGCACAAACCAAGTACAACCGAACTAAACTGGGGCTACCGAAGGAACATTGGATTGATGCCGCCTGTGTCGGGAATATTGAGATGCTGACATTGAAAACCTCTCAGCCACTGTTGGTTACCTGTAAAGGACAGGGAGGCAGACAAAAAGCAGCACTCAACAAGTATGGCTACCCCATCAGGCACAATCCATTAAAACCGATTAAGGGTTGGTGCAGTGGAGATATAGCCAAAAACCTTCTGACTGGGGAATTTGGGAAGGTTAGCCCTAGGAGCAAAAGTAATTCCTTCAATTACACAGTCCCAGGGAAGAAGGCAATAAGCTTACACGTTAAGAACTTGACCAGAGTTCATCAAAAAGATGGGTACACTTACCGTTTTTGCCGATAAATACCAAGAATTGCCTGGGAATAGTTGTCCTATTACTTTACAGGTTAATATTATAAATCCAGGTTTGCTGTTGTTAAGGCTCTAATATTCAACCATCAACCGTCTAACCGTCAACCGGCCAACCTTCAAACTCCTAACCTTCAACCTCCTAACCTTCAACCTCCTAACCTTCAACCTCCTAACCTTCAACCTCCTAACCTTCAACCTCCTAACCGTCAACCTCCTAACCGTCAACCTCCTAACCGTCAACCTCCTAACCGTCAACCTCCTAACCTTCAACCTCCTAATCTTCAACCTTCTAACCTTCAACCTCCTAACCTTCAACCTCCTAACCTTCAACCTCCTAACCTTCAACCGGCCAACCTTCAACCTCCTAACCGTCTAACCCTCTAACCTTCAACCTCCTAACCTTCAACCTCCTAACCTTCAACCTCCTAACCTTCAACCTCCTAACCTTCAACCTCCTAACCTTCTAACCGTCTAACCTTCTAACCAATGACTGATGCGATGCTTAGCCTATGCATGATTGTTAAAGATGAGGAAGAATCGTTACCACAATGTTTGAGTAGTGTCAAGGATGTAGTGGATGAGATGGTCATCCTAGACACAGGTTCAACGGATCGGACGATTGAGGTGGCGCAAAGCTATGGCGCTAGAGTTTATCAGTTTGAATGGTGTAATGATTTTGCAGCTGCTCGCAATCAGGCGTTGAGCTATGTGGAAGGGGAATGGGTGCTGGTGTTGGATGCTGATGAAGTGTTGAAACCGGAAGTTGTACCGGAAATCAAGCAGGCTATCCAAAATAGTTCCTATCTAGTTATTAATCTAGTCCGGCAAGAAGTGGGTGCTACTCAATCTCCCTATTCTCTGGTGTCCCGTTTATTTCGCTATCACCCAGATATTCGCTTTTCTCGACCCTATCATGCTATGGTTGATGATACTGTAGCGCAAATGTTGCAACGAGAACCCCAATGGCAGGTGGTGTCTCTTTCCCAGGTGGGAATCTTACACTACGGTTATAGCCGTGATGCGATCGCATCACGGAATAAGTTGACTAGAGCCCTTACGGCGATGGAAGGCTATCTGGCTAGTCATCCGTTTGATGCTTATGTGTGTAGTAAACTCGGGGCGCTTTATATTCAAAATAATCAAGTAGACCAGGGTGTGGAGTTACTCAAGCGTGGTTTAACTAGCACTAAGCTAGAGCCAGCGGTATTATTTGAACTGCACTACCATCTGGGGAATGCTTATACTCGCCAAGGAGAGCTTAATTCAGGAGCAATACATTATCAACAGGCGATTCAACAACCGATTTTGCCCCAGTTGAAATTAGGAGCTTACAATAACTTGGGCAGTTTGTTGTTACAAGCAGGGGAGTTGAATCACGCCAAAACTGCCTATGAAATGGCAGTAAAGATAGACCCAAGTTTTGCCCTTGGACATAATAATCTGGGCATGACTTGGAAGGCTTTGGGTCAAATGGAAAATGCGATCGCATCCTATCAGCAAGCGATTCAACTCAACCCAGAGTATGGAGAGGCTTATCAAAACTTGGGAGTGGTTTGGCTTAAATTGGGCAAGGTTGATCAGAGTTTATCGGCATTTAAAAAAGCGATCGCACTTCACGAAACCCATAACCCAGCTGAAGCTGAGCGTCTTCGTCAGGGACTTTACGCTATGGGATTTCAGGTTTAATCTTATTAAGTATTAGGGAACAGGGAACAGGGAACAGGGAACAGGGAACAGGGAACAGGGAACAGAGAAGTCGGAAGTGGGAAGAGGGAAAAAATCCTGTTTAGCTCATAGTTATGAAAAACGCTGTATAAGCCTGTCTTCATTTAAAAAGGGTCCCTTTAACCTTTAAGTCTATTCAAAAACTACTCCCTACTCCCTACTCCCTATTTTAATATTTAACTTAGCTTACTAGTTACTGAAGAAGCCGTAATTGTTAATTTCAATTTTAAGGCATCCCTTAGAATTAAAATAAACAAACTCTCAAAATTTAGACAATTTTTATGAATACTTCCAGCATCTCCTTACCCCCTACTCTAGAATTAAAACTGGACTTAACCGACAAACAATTCTGGCAACTCTGTCACGACAACAGCGACTTAAGATTTGAGCGCACTGCTACTGGAGAATTAATTATTATGTCGCCTACAGGTAGCACCACAGGTGAACGAAATGCTGATTTAATCTATCAACTAAAAGCCTGGAGTCGCCAGAACAATCTGGGTAAAGTTTTTGACTCCAACAGTGGGTTTACTCTTCCCAATGGTGCAAACCGCTCTCCTGATGCGTCTTGGGTTCAGCAAGAGCACTGGGATGCTTTAACCCCCGTTGAACAAGAAAGATTTGCTCCCATATGTCCCGATTTCGTAGTGGAGTTAATGTCTCCTAGCGATTCCCTGGAGAAAACCCGTGCTAAAATGCGAGAATACATGGAAAACGGGGCAAGACTTGGCTGGTTGATTAACCGAAAACAGCGAAAAACCGAAACTTATCGTCCCCATCAAGATGTAGAAATTCTCAACAATCCTGATACTATTTCCGGGGAAGATGTCTTGCAAGGATTTGTGTTAGATCTGACAACAATTTGGTAATTTGGAAATGGTATATTGGGTTTTTTGTCTTCAACCAATCATAAGCATTCAGGGGTCAGCATTCAGGGGTCAGCGGTCAGCCTAATGCTTAAAATAAACCCAGCGTAGCGTGCGCCGTTCCCGTAGCGTGTGCGTAGCGCATTAGCTGAATGCTTACCTTTGGTTAATTCCCTGACATCTTCAGCCAACCAAAAATCCGATCTACTGTTAACTCTAGGTTAATATCCTCTAATACAGAAGGTTGATTGCTACCTAGTAACAATTCTGGTTGTTGACCCGGTCGAAACACTAAAATAGATCTATCAGCAGGATCAATTAACCAACCTAGCTGACAAGCATGTTGTAAGCAATAGAGAATATTGCCAATTACCCGATTTGAACTCTGTTCTGGAGAAAGGATTTCAATTATCCAATCTGGGTACAATAAAAAATCATTGGGAACTTCCCCATCGGCATCAAAGGGAATTCGTGACCATTTGAAAACCGCTATATCAGGTACAATAGAGCGTATGCCAAAACTACAGCGCAACTCTGGGAAGGCATAAGCAATTTTCTGGCTTTCTGTGTTTTCGTTGATACTGTTGCATAGCCTCAGCTGCAATCGACTATGCTTTCCTTTCGGCATTGGCTTCTGGACAATCTCGCCGTTGATGTATTCCCTGGCTGGCTTTGTTTCTGGGAGCTTCAGAAATTCTTCCAGGCTATGTGCTGGGGTGATTGTGACAGTCATGGCTCCTGAATTTTTGGGGAAATCTTTCTTTAGTTTACCAGTATAGCATTTCTATTTGAATTGTTAACATACTTCCTTAAGGAAAGGCAAGAGGAATCCCCCCTAACCCCCCTTAGTAAGCAGGGTTGTTTCATTCTTTGGAATAAATTGTCAGGTCAATCGGTTGAAAGGGAGGTGGGGTGCTGGGGAGAGGGTTTTTTTAAGGTTAAAAATACCTATCACATTTTAGTCGGACGCAAGAAACAGCCCTGGAGTTAGGGGGGATTCCTGTTCCCTAAAATCCCAAAATTGTGTACCTCACCAAATTGAAAACCGCTATACAAGTAATCAAACCTATTGTGAATGACTCGATGCTGCTGGCTTTGGCAGTGTTACGATCCCTGAAATCTGTGAAGATGCCCCAGATAACTGATGGTATCTAGTTTATGGGCGTTACTTAGGTAACTGTGATTCCTTAATTTTAACTAAAACTTGAACAAGTTTAGTCTTAACTTTACGAATACTTTAAATAAAAGTATTTTTCTTTAAAAAAAGAATTGATAAATTGATAAATAGTCAAGTCAAGCAAAATATAAAAATTGTCAGGGTAAAAAAATAAGACACCTTAAGGTATTTTAATTTTTCATGAATACTCCAAAATTTAAACGTTGATTTAAATGGAAAGTTACCAAAACTTTATCGGTTTTACGAGTCTGAATTAGGGTGTATCAACTGGTGTATCAACTTATGATGCCTTGAGGTGAGCTTAGTCGAAATTTGTTTGTCTGCAATGACCTTCTTGTGTCAATCATGTAATCTACCAAAGACAATCTGATGACTACTATTTTTGGATTTGAGACTGGCGACTTCACAAATTGGAACACTATCGGCGATGCCAGCATTGAGACAGCGGCATTTGGCAGTATCCCTTCTCAGGGAAAATTTCAGGCTTTGATTACTAATGATATCGGTTCTGTAAGTGATAGCGAAATTGAAAATTTCTTGGGGTTGAACCCAGCAACTATCGATGGTTTTGGCAATGGAGATGCCAAAGAAGGATCGGCTCTCACGCTAAAACCTATTACAGTCAAGGCTGGGGATGTTTTGAGCTTCGACTTTAACTTCCTCACTGATGAGCTTACTCCTGACTCCACCTTCAAGGATTTTGCCTTTGTCTCCATCACCCCAAACGTTTTATCTAACCTCGCAGATACAAATAGTTCATTTCTCCTGTCTCCTACAGGATTTCGTGAGGAAACAGACTACAATACCTTTACCTACAAATTCCCAACTGGTGGCACTTATCTAGTAGGTATGGCAGTGGTGGATGTAGAAGATGAGTTATTGGAATCCGCGCTACTAGTGGATAACTTAAGAGTTGTGCCGAAAGATGAAGTAATTTTAGGCACAAGCAACGGTGAAACTCTTTTCGGTACTGCTGATAATGACACAATCTACGGTCAGGGTGGTAATGACAGAATTTTTGGCAGTGAGGGAGTAAACATTCTCTATGGTGGTGCTGGGAATGACTTGATTTTCGGTGGTTCCAACCCTGACACCATTTATGGCGGCACTGGTAATGACCAGATCTTCTCCTCCGAAGGCAATAACACAGTCTATGGGGGTATCGGTAATGACCTCATAGACACTGGCACTGGTAATGATTTAGTTGTTGGTGGCTTTGGCAACGATACGATCATGCTTGGGGGTGGTCAGGATATTGTTGTCCTAGAAGCACGCAAAGGAACTGATACTATCATTAACTTTGAGGCTGGTAAGACGTCGCTAGGTCTGTCTGGTGCCTTGACTTTCAGTAACTTGACCTTTAACCAAAGTGCTGATGGTGTGGAAATCTCTGCTAACGGTGAAGTCTTAGCAGTTGTCAATAATGCACAAGTTAGCAGTATTGCCAGCGCTAGCAACTTTCTGACAATTTAGTTATCTGAGTGTAGTTCTGAGTAAACCTGTTTTTTCCCTAGGGTTTGTAACTCAGCATTTACGCAATAACTATACTTTTAGGGGCGCACGTCGTACGCCCCTACTACTGATGCTAACTACATAAGGGCGTTTGAGGTAGAGTTTGGCGACAGTCGCTGTAACTCTGCTTTTTCTGTGAAAACCATCATAACCAGGTATAGAATCTCAAGAGGTACACTGGGGGAATTGGTAGTTAAAGATTATGGTTTTGATTAGTAATCAGTTCCCTATGTCTACATTTTTATTAGAAGTCGGTACAGAAGAATTACCTGCAGATTTTGTGGATAGTGCGATTGCACAGTGGCAATCGAGAATTCCCCAAACCCTAGATGAGTACTTTCTTACTCCAGAAGGAATTGAGATTTACGGCACCCCTCGCCGCTTAGCAGTTATCATCAAAGGATTACCTGGAAAGCAACCCGACCGAGAAGAAGAGGTTAAAGGACCACCAGCTAAGGCAGCGTTTAAGGATGGCGAACCTACTAAAGCAGCACTTGGGTTTGCCCGTAAACAAGGGGTAGAGGTAGATAATCTATTCCTCAGAGATACGGATAAAGGAGAATTTGTCTTTGTTCAAAAACAGATATCTGGTCGCCCCGCTACGGAAATTCTAACGGAACTGATTCCCCAATGGATATTTGGATTGGAAGGAAGACGGTTCATGCGCTGGGCGAATGGAGATTTAAAGTTTCCCCGTCCGATTCGCTGGCTAGTCACACTTTTAGATGATGTAGTGCTACCGGTAGAGTTAGATAATAATGCCGAGATTATAAAAAGCGATCGCATTTCCAGTGGTCATCGGATCTTGTCTCCCAAACCAATAGAGATTCCCCAAGCAACAGATTATCAGTCCTGTTTGCGCAATGCTTATGTAGAGGTCAACCCTGAAACACGTCGCGAGACAATCAAATCACAAGTGGAGTCAGCCGCTAAACAGTTAGGTGGTTATACCCCTCTGTACCCTGAGTTATGGGAAGAAGTCACTAATTTAGTGGAATGGCCGACAGCAGTAGTGGGTAAATTTTCCTCAGACTTCTTGAATTTACCTCAAGAAGTGGTCACCACAGAGATGGTGTCTCACCAGCGCTACTTCCCAGTATTCAAAACCGAAGCAGCTACTGAACTTATCCCCTATTTTATTACTATTGGTAACGGTGACCCCGCCAAATCCGAAATTATTGCTACTGGTAACGAGCGGGTAATCCGAGCGAGGTTAGCCGATGGGCAGTTTTTCTACAAAACCGATATCGACTCACCCTTGGAAAGCTATTTACCCCAACTGGAAAAGGTCACTTTTCAGGAAGATTTAGGTTCAGTACGCCAAAAGGTCGGTAGAATAGAGAAGATTGCTAGTCAAATTACTGACCAGTTACGTCAACACTCTCCTAATCTAATTTCACCAGAGGCGATTACTCAGATTCAAAGGGCGGCCTTACTGTGTAAAGCCGACTTGGTTACCCAGATGGTGTATGAATTTCCTGAATTACAAGGGGTAATGGGACAAAAGTATGCCGTTGCTAGTGGGGAATCTGAGCAAGTCGCAACAGCAATTTTTGAGCATTATTTACCCAGAGGTGCAGGAGATTCTCTACCTCAAACCATTACTGGGCAAGTGGTAGCATTAGCAGACAGGCTAGATACCTTAGTCAGCATCTTTGGCTTAGGAATGTTACCGACAGGCTCTTCTGACCCCTTTGCTCTACGTCGTGCTGCTAATGGGATTATCAACATTACCTGGGATGCCAACTTACCGATTAATCTCCAACAGTTGCTACAAGATATTGCTGCGGATTTTGTAGCTGCTTATCCAGACAAGAACTCACCAATAGAGTCATTACAGGAATTTTTCTTACAACGGATTCGGACTCTGCTCCAAGAAGAAAATAAAATTGACTATGATTTAGTGAATGCTGTGTTAGGAGAAGATGATACCGAGTATCAAAACAGGGCATTAATTGATGTGTTAGATGTACGCGATCGCGCTTTGTTTCTTCAGTCTATCCGAGATAATGGTACCCTGGATAAAATCTATGAAACTGTCAACCGTTCAGCTCGTTTAGCTAAACAAGGGGATTTAGATACCAAACAGTTACAACCAACAACAGTAGTGACTCCGGAATACTTCCAGAAATCTTGTGAACAAGCATTTTATGATGCCCTAGTGGAATTAGTGCCGAAAATTAAAGCTTCTCAGGAAGAGCGAGATTATCAGAAATTAGTGGAAGCACTAGAGCAGATTGCTCCTACGGTTAGCACTTTCTTTGATGGTGACCAGAGTGTATTGGTGATGGATCCTGACCCCAATATTCGCAGTAATCGGTTGAATTTGTTGGGATTGTTGCGGAATCATGCTCGTGTGCTAGCAGATTTTGGAGCAATTGTCAAGAGTTAGGGTTTGGTTTGTAAGCATATGCGCTACGCGCACGCTACGCGAACAGCTATCAGTAATCAGTAATCAGTAATCAGCTTATAGCAATCAGTAATCAGCTTATAGCAATCAGTAATCAGCTTATAGCAATCAGTAATCAGCTTATAGCAATCAGTAATCAGCTTATAGCAATCAGTAATCAGCTGAAGGCTGAAGGCTGAAGGCTGAAGGCTGACGGCTGACGGCTGACCACTGACGGCTGACCGCTGACCGCTGACCGCTGACCGCTGACCGCTGATAGCTTTGGGGGATTGATAGTAAAAGCTGTATCTGCGGTTTTATTAAAATTGTGGTCAAATTGAAACTGACCCACTCTTGATCTAGCCTCAGCACTGCCATGGAAATTCTAGAAACCGTAACGTTTGATGATGCGATCGCATTCACCGAATCGATAATGACCAAAATGGCAACAGGGGAACTAACATCGCCAGAAATTACCGATGCGATCGCATCCTTAGTCAAAACCAAAAATGGAGCAAGAGGCTTCTTTGTAACCTACCTTACCAGTGAAAGCACCTTAGCCGACAATCCTTCACCAGAGGTGATCACAGCTCTAGAGTCATCCCCCGATATCGTAGCCGAACTGTTAGTCAAAAATTTAGCGATGTCAGCGGCAATGGGATTGAACCATCGCCGCAATGGCAAAGAAGAGATGGCTCAAGGATCAGACCGAGTGCGATCGCGTAGTGCTAATCTCATTAAACAACTAAATATGCCAAGCCTGTTTGAAATTGCCCAACAGTTAAGGGAAAGCGCCCTTACCGGAGTTGGCAACTACCAAGAATTTCTCCAGCGCTGGAAATACGATTCTGAGCAAAAACAGGTCATCCATCAAGCTTTATGTGAAATTCTTGACCAATAACCAATACATTTTCAGCAACGTTTGAGCAACATGGCTTATCCTATTGCCTCTTGCCTATTGCCTCTTGCCTTTCCCTGACAGAAAAATCGGGGAGTGTGAGGGGTAAGGCGCAAGCCCCTAGCTTTAGATATGGGGTTAGCCTTACCCCTCACATAAACGAACTGAGCAACGCGAATCCTTTTGGGAAAAACTTTCAATTCAATCAGGAACTTTGGATGGATTTAAAATTGTAGTCTACAATAGAAAGCAGATCGAAAAAAAAAGGAGGTGATTAAAAGAGTGCTTGTAATGGAGTTCAAGGCCGTAACTAATAAAGCCCAAAAATTAGCGATAGACGAGGCGATCCGGACATCACGATTTGTCCGAAACAAAGTATTACGCTACTGGATGGACAATAAAGGAGTCGGCAAGAAAGAGCTTTACCGTTACAACACTGATTTAAGAGCTGAGTTCAAGTTTGTCGAGGATTTAAACAGTCATGCTTGTCAAGCGTCTGTTGAAAACGTAGAGCGAGCAATTCATAGCTTTTATGATAACTGTAAAAAGAAAATCCCTGGGAATAAAGGTTACCCTAGATTCAAGAAATCTTCTCGCTCGGTGGAATACAAGACTAGTGGATGGAAGTTATGTCCAGACAAAAAGTCAGTCAACTTTACCGACAAAAAAGGAATTGGGAAGCTCAAGCTCAAAGGAACATGGGACTTATGGCGTTTTGATGTAAAACTAATTAAAAGGGTTCGCATAGTAAGTCGGGCGGATGGATACTATGTTCAGTTCTGTGTAAAAGTAGATAATTCTGAAACTGTTGAGACAACAGGTAAGATTATTGGTCTAGACGTTGGACTAAAAGATTTCTATACTGATTCCAATGGATATCGGGAACCATCACCTCGGTTTTATCGAAAAGGCGAAAAGCGTCTAAAGTTCTATCAACGTCGGGTTTCTCGAAAAAAGAAAGGCTCTGCTAACCGAAAGAAAGCCATTAATAGGCTAGGCAGGACTCACCTTAAAGTAAGTAGGCAACGTCAAGAACATGCCAAGAGACTGGCACGTTGCGTAATCCGGTCTAACGATCTGGTCGCCTATGAAGATTTGAGGATTAAAAACTTAATTAAAAACCACTGTCTGGCCAAGTCTATTAATGATGCAGGTTGGTACCAGTTTCGTGAATGGTTGGAATATTTTGGTCAAAAGTTTGGCAGGATAACTGTTGCAGTGAATCCTGCCTACACAAGCCAAAACTGTTCCAACTGTGGTGAAGTAGTCAAAAAGTCATTATCAACTCGAACACACTCCTGCAAATGTGGGTGTCAGTTAGACCGCGACCACAACGCCGCCAAAAATATTCTCACAAAAGCCTTAAGTACGGTGGGGCACACCGGAACTATTTTAAACGCTTGGGGAGAGGATACCTCTACTCTTCTTGGTTCCGGCCTGGAAGAGCAAGTAACCTCGTTGAACCAAGAATCCCCCGATTTCTAATCGTGGGGAGTGTCAAAGAGTATGTTCACCTATCAAATCGAAATTATATATCATGGCCAATGATCAAAATTCTTCACCTATCTGACATCCACATGGGTAGTGGTTTCTCCCATGGACGAATAAACCCTGCTACTGGAATCAATACACGTTTAGAAGATTTTGTCAATACCCTAGCTAAATGTATTGACCGAGCCATTGCCGAACCTGTGGATTTAGTTCTTTTTGGCGGTGATGCCTTTCCCGATGCCACACCACCACCCTATGTTCAACAAGCCTTTGCTAATCAATTTCGCCGCTTAGTAGATGCAAACATTCCTACAGTTTTACTAGTAGGAAATCACGACCAACACTCCCAAGGACAGGGAGGTGCTAGCTTATGTATTTACCGCACCTTAGGCGTGCCTGGATTTTTAGTAGGGGATACCATCACCACTCATACGATTCAAACCGACAATGGTCCAGTACAGGTGATTACTCTACCGTGGCTAACCAACTCCACCCTTCTCAGTCGCCCAGACACCGAAGGTCTAACCCTAGCCGAGGTGAACCAACTCCTGATCTCACGGCTTGAGCCAATCTTAGAAGCAGAAATTCGTAAACTTGACCCAAACCTGCCAACGGTTTTGTTAGGTCATTTAATGGCAGACCAAGCTAGATTTGGTGCAGAGCGCTTCCTCGCAGTTGGTAAAGGCTTTACTATTCCGCTCTCGCTGCTGACTCGACCCTGCTTTGATTATGTAGCTTTAGGACACATCCACCAACACCAGAATCTCAACCACTCCAATGACCCCCCAGTCATTTACCCTGGCAGCATTGAACGGGTCGATTTCAGTGAAGAGAAGGAAGACAAAGGTTATGTCATGATTGAGCTGTCCAAAGGTCACGTTCAGTGGGAATTTTGTCCCTTGTCAGTGCGTCCCTTCCGTACCATTGAGGTCAATCTTGCTGAAGCAGATGATCCCCAAAGTACTTTACTAAACGCTATTGGTAACGAAACTATTAAAGACGCTATAGTCCGGCTGATTTACAAGCTACGTTCTGAGCAGCTCGACCTAATTGACAATACTGCCATACATGAATCCTTGAGGGCAGCTCACCACTATACCATTCGCCCAGAATTAGTCAGCCAGCTAGCCCGTCCCCGCTTGCCGGAACTGGGTATAGGTAACAGTATTGATCCCATGGATGCCTTATCCACATATCTAGAGAATCGGCAAGACCTCAGAGATATTGCTGCAGATATGCTAGAAGCTGCAGAATGCCTATTAGAGAAAAATCGGTAATTGGTAAGTAAGCATTCAGCAGTCAGCCGTCAGCCGTCAGCTTATGTTATTCAAAAGCACCGATCTAGTAGCGATGCAGCAAGGGAACAGGGGGTTTCCACGGGGCAAACAGCGGTGCGGACGCAGGTTCCGCACACAGACCCAAAACCACTCGCGCAATAATCAAGACAGCGTGGCCAAGAGCGTAGCGTGGCCTTTTGGCCAAGGCCAATGGCTGATAGCTGATGGCTGATAGCTGATGGCTGATAGCTGAATGCTTACGTAATTGGTAATTAGCTACTAGCAGGAAAACTGCCACCGATGAAGTGGATATCACTGAAGGTTTCGATCCACAGACGAGCCCCACAATCGAGTGGGTGATCTGGCTGATAGACAATCCGACATGGACCGAGGATTTCTACTTGGTTGCCGTATAGATTGTTACCGCTTCGTTTTACTGAAATCACTGGCTTCCGGTCTTTGGGACTTTTGTGCATATTCGAGCCAATGTGATTGCGGTTGACATTGATCTTAGCTAGAGCCGGAGGACGATTTTTAAGCCACTTACCCTTTGGGCCACGTCTGCCTTTGGTAATTTGAGGCAGATAGTTAAACAGGGGAATAATCCAGAATTTACCGCTTTTATAAGCACCTCTGACCCGGCCACAGCTTAGCAGTTGTCGCAATCGTCTAGATGAGATTCCTAACAGAGATGCCGCTTCAGTAGTACCAACGCACTTGTTCATCAGTTGACTGTCAAAACTCTTCCTATAAAACTAGTATAACAGAAAAATTTCTGAAACGTGGAATCATCGGGTGCTATTAATTAATGCATCAACCTTCAACCTCAGAAGATTCCCTGAATAACATTGAGTGTATTAGGGCTATCATTAGACAAATCAGGTCAGTTGGAATGATTGGTTGGGACTTCTGGAATAGCTAAAAATGGCAATCAGTGCTACTGTAGGATGCCATACTGTTGCGCTAGTTATCCTACATGGTTGAATCAATACCCAAGCAAAACTACCGTGAACATCCAGGGTCAGCCATCGTAGGCTTCACAGGTCAACAGTGTCAGCAACCGCTGCTTGACAAAACCTGAGTAGACATCTGTTCTAACTCCTGATTAACCTGATGGTTTGTGCAGCATAACTGGTAACGCTCCTAACACCTGATGCAATGACAGCACTGCCCATTCCCCACCAACCCTCAAGTTCAACGAATAGCACCAGCTCCTATGCTGCTGCTAAGCGAAACCCTGTGTCCACCCTCAAAGAACTGGTGGCACGTCTTTATCGAGAACAGCACAAAGTTCAAGATTTGTTAAGTTCCTTGGGGTTTGCCTTACGCAGCTTCAACAATCTCAATCAGTTTTTAGAGTTAATTCCTCTAATGGCAGCACGGGTCAGTGATGCCGATGGGGGAGCTTTAATCTTGTTCAATCGAGATGGTCAGGTACAACGCTCTGACCTACACTACCAGAACCCTCAGGTGGGTCAGACTATTCGTAAAGCGATAGAAAAGACCACCCGCCAAGTTACGAGTCCTAATGGCCAAGGGGGGAATTCTCAGCACACACCAAGCTCTTTGAAACTGGTTCAGGCATCCTTTGATAAACTCTTGAGGGATTATCTTGAACCCAATATCAAACTTTTTAGTCTTCCCATTCTGGTTAAAAATGCTGAACAAGGACATTTGTATATCTTTAGCCATGACCCACAATATAACTGGACACCGACACGACAGAAGTTGGTAAGGTTAGTGGCTGACCAAACTGCAGTAGCGATCGCTAATGATGAACTTAAAGTTGAGCTACGTCATAAAGAACGCTTAGATCGAGAGTTAGAAATTGGTGCCGATATCCAAATCCGCCTACTACCGCGCCAATGCCCTGAAATTGAAGGTGCGGAATTAGCGGCTTTCTGTAAAACCGCTAACCGTGTCGGAGGTGACTACTACGATTTCATTCCCACCAACTACGACCAGCTCGGACCCAAAAACTCCGGGGATGGTAACGTCACTGATGACCACAGCGCTTATTTACCTTGGAGCATTGTGATTGGTGATGTGATGGGCAAAGGGGTTCCGGCTGGGTTGATTATGACTATGACCAGGGGAATGCTGCGGGCAGAAGTACTAAACGGTCACTCCCCTGCACGCATTCTCGAACACTTGAACCGGGTTATGTATGCTGACTTGGAAAATTCCCATCGGTTCGTCACCCTATTTTATTCTGAGTACGACCCCAAAACCAAGATTTTGTCCTATAGTAATGCCGCTCACAATCCCCCCTTGTTGTGGCAGGCATCAACCCGTTCTATCAAACCCTTGGATACCGCAGGGATGCTGATTGGTTTAGAAGTTGATTCTCAATACGAAGACTCTCAAGTGCAGCTCGATTCAGGGGACACCATTATTTACTACACTGATGGGGTGACCGAGGCAGCCAATCTCAATGGCAATCGCTTTGATGAGGAAAATCTAACCCAAAGCTTCCAGTGGGCCTGTGAACATAGTTATAGTGCTCAGGAAATTTTAGATTACCTATTTGAGCAAGTTCAGCAGTTTACTGGTACAACAACTAACGGAGATGATATGACACTGGTCGTAATGCAGGTAAAATCAAGGCTTGACTAACAGATTTAACGTATAGGAAATCATAGCAATGGTGATTGTAGGCATACAAACAGTAATAGTTCCGTTCTTATGCATTAGCGATTGGACTGATGTCTTGGGATGGCTGAACTCTGAGTTACCCATCGATGGGCTAGTGTTGGCTCAAACTATTGAAGATCCAGATGTACTTGGTCAAATCAAGACGGCCTGGCAAAACTTTATTGATTCTGGTCAGGCTGCAGCGCTGGTGATTGGCTTAGTTGTTGGTTACTTATTCAGAAATCTAACTTCGTTTAACTAAGGGAGTTGCGTGTAAAAAAAATACCAATTAAAGTAGGGTGGGCAAAGTTATCTTATCTAGAAGACTCATTTGAACCAAAATGTTCTTGCCCACCCTACAAGCTAAGGGAGTTGCGTGTAAAAAAAATACCAATTAAAGTAGGGTGGGCAAAGTTATCTTATCTAAAAGACTCATTTGAACCAAAATGTTTTTGCCCACCCTACAAGGTAAATCTAACTTCCTTTAACTCGTCTTTTGTCCTTTATCTTGTTTCCAAAACTGTGACTGAGCAAAAAACCTGGAGTCAGCGATTTGAATCAGCGTTACATCCAGCAATTGCTTGCTTCAATGCCAGTATCGGCTTTGACATAGAACTGATTGAGTATGACATTACTGGTTCTGTAGCTCATGCCAAGATGCTTGCCCATACTGGCATTATTTCTGAGTCGGAAGCTCAGCAGCTGGTAGCTGGCTTAGAACAAATCCGCTCAGAATACCACCAAGGAAAATTTAACCCTGGTGTTGATGCGGAGGATGTACACTTAGCTGTAGAACGCCGCCTTACTGATATTGTGGGTGATGTGGGCAAGAAGCTACATACAGCGCGATCGCGTAATGACCAAGTTGGTACGGATACCCGACTCTACCTCCGGGACCAGATTGACCAGATTCGTAGCCAGTTACGTCACTTCCAAGAGGTCTTGCTCAATCTTGCCAAAGCTCATGTTGAAACCCTGATTCCTGGCTATACTCACCTGCAACGGGCTCAGCCAGTCAGTTTAGCCCATCACCTGTTAGCTTACGTTGAAATGCTAGACCGGGACTGGCAGCGTTTAGGGGAAATCCGACGGCGGGTGAATATCTCACCCCTGGGTTGTGGGGCATTAGCAGGGACTACCTTCCCGATTGACCGACATCATACCGCAGAAACCTTGCATTTTGAAGGAATTTATGGTAACAGCCTCGATGGAGTAAGCGATCGCGACTTTGCCATTGAATTCCTCTGTGCTGCCAGTTTGATCATGGTACATCTGAGCCGATTGTCAGAGGAAATCATTCTCTGGGCATCTCAGGAATTTGGCTTTGTTACTCTCAAGGATAGTTGTGCTACTGGTTCGAGCATCATGCCCCAAAAGAAAAATCCTGATGTTCCCGAACTGGTACGAGGGAAGACTGGTCGTGTCTTTGGTCATCTACAAGGGTTGTTAGTTTTGATGAAAGGGCTACCTTTGGCTTACAACAAAGACCTGCAAGAAGACAAAGAAGCACTGTTTGATAGCGTTAACACTATCAAAGCCTGTCTCGAAGCCATGACCATTCTCTGGCAAGAAGGGTTAGAATTTCGTACCGAACGTTTAGCATCAGCAGTTACTGAAGATTTCTCTAACGCTACCGATGTCGCTGACTATTTAGCCTCAAAAGGGGTTCCGTTTCGGGAAGCCTACAATCTGGTGGGTAAGGTGGTCAGAAGTTGTTTGGCATCCGGGAAGTTACTGAAGGATTTGAGCCTCGAACAGTGGCAAGAGTTGCATCCAGCCTTTGCAGAGGATATTTATCAAGCCATTGCCCCGACTCAAGTCGTCGCTCGTCGGAATAGTTATGGTGGCACTGGTTTTGACCAGGTTAGGCGAGGGATTCAGGATGCATGCGATCGCCTAATTTCCAATAATCATGATTGATATGTAATTTATCTCTAATCTTAGATCTTGTCGATCTTGCACCAGTACAAAAATATTTAATAATAGGGAACTTCGGAGTGGGAAACTTCGGATCAGAAGTAAGGATTTTTAGTTAGTTTTTGGATTAAAAGATACTTTGACTTTTGTTTATTCCAATCACATAACCGATACTTTTTAGCTACCAAAGTCTACCAATATAAACTTTAGCCCGCCAATGCAAGATGCTTTCACATCCAGGGGGTATCTCCGCTCTGACGGAATATCCCGCGAGCGCCATAAAAATGTCAACAAATTTGGTTCCACCGGGATTACAGCGCAACTATTAAACCCTTGGTTTTCGGCTTTAATTTAAGTTACATAATAATCCCTGTCGGTGTTACCCTAATTTAATTCTAACAAATAATAAGAGTTTTTGGTAGACTCTGCGACATTTTCTCTAGCTGTTTACTAACCTTGACTTATTCTGATTCGAAGCTCCTGACTCGATACTCCTAAATTTTCTAAATCGACTTCCTACATCGACAGTCGTTAATCAACTCGGGTAGCTACCTCATCGGATGTGAGGAGTCAGCTGGTAACTGACTCATTACATCGCACCAGTACCACCTTGGTAATTATCCTCGTTAGTTTCTGCCGTTGTTTCCTCCGACTTAGGAGGTTTGCTACCGTACCGTCTATTTTTGGAAAAACGGCCCGTATTACGCTTGGATTTCCGAAACTTACGGGCGTAAGCTTGATTCCGCTGCGCCTTTTCCTTTTTTAGATTGCGGCGCTTTGCCATGTCTACCTCATTGATAAAAAAACAAAAACACTATCAAAGCCAAGTCTTACAATAAATTCAGCTTGGTTTATTTAAGTTACCCATGTGACCCAAGGGAAAGTCAAATATTTATTTGACCACACCAGACTTCTTGATTGTCCTCGAAGCCTAGTGTTTCTAGAACCCACTGCGACTACGATTTCCGCGATTGTTGTCGTTGTCGTTAGTCTTTGGTCTAGCTTTACGGACGCGCATATAACGTCCCATCCATTGTGCACCATCTAGCTCAGCAATAGCCGAATCTTCCTCATCCGGTGTCCCCATATCAACAAAAGCGAATCCACGCCCTTGACCTGTTTCCCTATCTGTAGGAACTACTACTTTTGATACTGTACCATAATCTTCAAATACTTCCTGTAAGTTTTGAGAGGTAACCTGATAATCTAGGTTGCCAATGTATATAGTCATTGAGAGTTGTCCATCTGATCGAAAATGTTCAGTTGACATCCTCACCGCCTGCTGAAGTGCGGTGATTCCTAAACCTCACGATTTAGGTTTCTGCTTCATCGCAACTGCCTCCACTCTCAGGCGCGACCCGTGGCGAATTTAATTCGCCTAGGTCAAGCGCACCTAAAGGAGTTTTATGGTCTTAGGTTCGCTCGACAGACTATCCCCGCAAGTCCTGCGGTTCTTATGCGTCGAAATCTCAAACAGGAGAAATCTTGATGTACTTTGTTGATTCAAGGGTTGAACTACCATTGCCCTGTCCTCTTTTCCCGGTCTACCGATTTTTCTGCGCCGCCAGGTTACTGGACTTCGCTCGTGTAGGCTGTCTGATCCATCGTCTCGGGTGGGTCGTTGACCATTTCGATTATACCATGTTTTGCCGTCCTAGAAGGACGGGGTTTCAAACCCATTTTTTTGATGAAGGTCGGTAAGAGGCGAAGCACTGGTGACTATCTACCCAGGTTATGACAGCGATGGAGCTTGGTCTTGGGGAGCCAGGGCGGCCAAAGGAGGCCACCCCATGAGCGCTTTGCATCAAGACAGAGATTTAAGCAGAAGTGATTCGCCCGTGAACCGGTTAGGTATTCCTTAGGCTCCTAGCTGTTAACTACTCAGACGTTCAACGTTGAATTGCATCACAATGGACTTTTCAATCACTGACGTTACCGAACTTGCATCCATAATGTCTATCATAGCAGTCAGTAAAAGCAACACACACACTCAACAGCCCTATCATCACATGAGAAGATTATGGCAATTTGTCCAAACAGTTCTCGGGATTATATTTCGACATCCTATTACCGGTACGAGCATCATTCCACTCTTGCCGGATGGGCGAATTGTGCTAGTTCGACGTCGTGACAATGGTAAGTGGGCTCTACCAGGAGGGATGGTTAACTGGGGTCAAGATATTCCAACGACTATCGAACGGGAATTATTTGAGGAAACCGGACTTGAGTTGCTCAAGATTCGCCAGTTAGTTGGGGTTTACTCAGCACCAGGAAGAGATCCCAGAGTCCATTCTATCTGTATTCTGGTAGAAGCTGATGTCAAGGGAACTATGGAGGTACAGGACGTATTGGAAATTAGTGAAGTCAAGGCGTTTGATCCCGAAGCTATCCCTAAGGGAAACCTCAGCCATGACCATGACCGTCAGTTACAGGACTATTTTGAGGGTAATATCACCGTTGCCTAGTCCATTCGTGCAGCCTACACAGATGATTGACTTGCCCGTGTAGATCAATCTGGTTAGTCACTGAGAAACCAGATGACAGGGTGCTTTGGAACACAACGCAAGTTGATCTGATCAAAAGTCACCGCAGCAACTAACTACCAACCACTGACAACATTCCCCAAAAGCTTAAGAAAGGATCAACAATAATCTGAGCCGCTATTTCAGGAAATTGGGATTGGAGATAAGTAACTAACTGCTCAGAGTCGCCGCCAGTCAGAGCAATCGGACTGTTGGGAAACTCGCTTTGCCAATCCTCAATAAAATCCCGGATACTAGCCAATACTGTATAGACAACACCACTTGCCATTGCCTCTGATGTCTCCAGTGACCAACGCTTTGGTAACTGAGCTGGTAGTTCAATCGCAGGTAATGCTCCAGTTTTTTGTGCTAGAGACTGTAACTGTAATCCCAATCCTGGCAAGATCGCCCCTCCGATTAGCTGTAGGTTTTGGTTAGCCCCAGTAAAGGTTAGAGCAGTACCAGCATCAATAACCAAAACTGGATAACTATACCTGTGACCAGCACCAAATAAGGCCAAGGCGCGGTCAATGCCTAGGGTGGGATATAGTCCGGAAAGGGGTAAATCCTCAAGGGTCAATATTGTAGTATCGGAATAGTTTTGCCAGAGTGCTGTTTGGGCAGGTACTACTGAAGCAATATAAAGCGGTAATGGCTTGGATGGGTCTTTACCCTGAGCTTTTAACTGGGGTGGTAAAATTTCCGCTGACATTACACTACAAGTCCAGTCCTTGATTAACTGCTCTACAGCTGCTGGGGTTAGATGGTTGGTATCCCAGGCTTTTTTCAGGGTGTTATCCACAAACCAAGCCCAATGTAGCCGGGAATTGCCAATCACTAATCCTAAAAAGCTGTTTGCCTTAGTTATCATATAGCAGTTATCAATTCGGTGAGGTACTTTCGTTCTGGGTTAATGGCAGTCGGGAGTCGGGAGTCGGGAGTCGGGAGTCGGGAGTCGGGATTAGGGAGTCGGGAGTCGGGAGTCGGGGAAATAATTTTGCCTTTTGCCTTTTGCCTTTTGCCTCTTGCCTCTTGCCTCTTGCCTCTTGCCTTTTACCTTTTGCCTTTTGCCTCTTGCCTCTTGCCTCTTGCCTTTTGCCTCTTGCCTTTTACCTTTTGCCTCTTGCCTATTGCCTCTTGCCTCTTGCCTCTTGCCTCTTGCCTAATCGATTCTAGATTGCTGTTTTTGGGAAGACTAGTCACAGTGGGAAAAAATCCCTGTTCCGGAAGAGAAATCATCTCAAACTTCTCATCCGGTACCTGAACCTGTGATGAAGAGTAGATGACTATGAGCAGTACTATGGTGAGACTGACTGGCTATCAAATGACCGAGATTATCTATTCCGGTTCTAGAACCTTAGTGTATCAAGGAATTCGTGAGTCAGACCAAAAACCAGTTGTGATCAAACTGCTTAAGAGTGAATATCCCAGCTTTGGTGAACTGGTGCAGTTTCGTAATCAATATACTATTGCCAAAAACCTTGATCTACCTGGCATCGTCAAACCCTACAGTTTAAAACACTACCGCAATGGCTATGGTTTGGTGATGGAGGATTTTGGTGGTATTTCCCTCAAAACTTATTGCTCTAATCTAGAAAGCTTAAAATTAACCTCTCTAACGGAATTTTTCGACATTGCTCTTCAAATTGCATCCATCCTGGATGGACTCTATCGCAACCGAGTCATTCACAAAGATATTAAACCTGCCAACATCCTGATTAACCCGGATACTAAACAAGTCGAACTGATTGATTTTAGTATTGCTTCTCTACTGCCAAGGGAAACTCAGGTGCTTCAAAGTCCCAATGTCCTGGAAGGAACTCTAGCTTACTTGTCTCCGGAACAAACTGGACGGATGAATCGGGGCATTGACTACCGCAGCGACTTCTATTCTTTGGGAGTCACTTTCTACGAACTCCTGACCGGACAGTTACCTTTCACTAGTACAGACCCCATGGAGTTGGTTCACTGCCATATTGCCAAGCAGCCACCTTCAGTCCATAGTATTAATCCTGATATTCCCATCATTGTCTCGGACATGATTAGCAAACTGATGGCGAAAAATGCTGAAGACCGCTATCAAAGTGCTTTGGGATTGAAGTATGACCTGGAGACTTGCTTATCCCAATGGCAGGAAACTGGTCGGGTTGAACCCTTTAAGTTAGGCACCCAGGATATTTGCGATCGCTTCGTGATTCCCGAGAAACTTTATGGTCGCGCCAGGGAAGTTGAGACCTTACTAGGGGCTTTTGACCGGGTTGCTGGCAAGACAATAGCTCAAGAGGATTCCTCCCGAGGCAGGAGCGAAATGATGTTAGTAGCAGGGTTTTCCGGGATTGGGAAAACTGCTGTGGTCAATGAAGTCCACAAGCCGATTGTCCGACAAAGGGGTTACTTCATCAAAGGGAAATTCGACCAATTTATGCGCAATATTCCCTTTTCTGCATTTGTCCAAGCTTTCCGGAACTTGATGGGACAACTGCTTACGGAAAGGGATGCACAATTACAACACTGGAAAATCAAAATTCTGTTAGCACTAGGAGAAAACGGTCAAGTCATCATTGACGTTATCCCTGAATTAGAACAAATCATTGGCAAACAGTCTCCTGTGCCAGAACTATCAGCTGGTGCAGCACAAAATCGTTTTAATCGACTGTTCCAGAAATTCATCCAAGTCTTCACTACTGCTGAGCATCCCTTAGTTATTTTCCTAGATGACTTGCAATGGGTGGATTCAGCATCTTTGAAGTTGATGCAGTTGTTGATGAGCGAAACTGATACTCGTTATTTGCTGCTGATTGGAGCCTATCGGGATAATGAAGTCTCTCCAACCCATCCGTTAATGTTAACGTTGGATGAGATTAGCAAAACTGAGGTAAAAGTTAATAGTATCACTCTAGCCCCTCTAAAACACTCTGATTTAAATCATCTGATTGCTGATACCCTCAGTTGTTCAGAAGAACTAGCACAACCTCTGACAGAATTGGTATTTCGGAAAACTAAAGGTAATCCTTTCTTTGCCACTCAATTCCTTAAATCCCTCCATGCCGACAATCTGATTAGGTTTAATTTTGAGGTAGGTCATTGGGAGTGTGACATTGCTCAAGTAAGAACCCTGGCTCTGAGTGATGATGTCGTGGAATTTATGGCGCTACAGTTGAGTAAGTTGCCACCAGCGACTCAGTCAGTACTTAAACTGGCTGCTTGTATTGGCAACCAATTTGATCTAGCCACCCTAGCCATTGTCTATGAAAAATCCCAAACTGAAACAGCGGCTGATCTTTGGAAAGCCTTACAAGAAGGATTACTATTACCCCAAAGCGAGATTTACAAGTTTTTCCAGACTACCGATGAATCTCAACAGAGCATTGATCAAAGCTATCCCCCATCACGAATTTCCCATCACGACTCCCCCATTTACAAATTCCTCCATGACCGGGTACAGCAAGCAGCCTATTGTCTGATTGATCAAGACCATAAGCAACAAACTCACCTAAAAATTGGCCAACTGCTGTTAAGCAATACTTCTGAACCAGAACGGGAAGAGAAGATATTTGATATTGTCAATCAGCTTAATATCGGTGCTGACCTAATTACCAATCCGTCTCAGAGAGAACAACTAGCAGGATTAAATCTATTAGCTGGTAAAAAAGCCAAATCAGCGACGGCTTATGAACCGGCTCTTCGGTATTTTAATTCCGGTCTGAAACTCCTAGCTCCAGATAGTTGGGAGAGTAACTATGAGTTGAGCCTAGCTCTCTCCATAGCGGCGGTTGAAGCGGAATACTTAACGGTTAATTTAGAGCGAGCCAAACACTTATCAAAGATAGTTCTAAAACAAGCCAAGACCTTTTTAGATAAAATCAAAGTCTATGAGCTGCAAATCTTGTTTTATATTAGTCAAAATAAGATGAATGAAGCGATAGACTTAGGCATCAATGTTTTGAAAATGCTAGGGATAGCTATTCCCACGGAAGCCCAAGAAATTAATACTGAAGTTGAGAAACTACGGGAAGAGTTACAGTTAGAGGTTGAGGAAATTGCTAATTTAGCTAACTTGCCAGACATTACTGACCCTTATCAACTAGCTGCTATCCGGATTTTGACCAATGCTAGTTCTGCGTCCTATATTGCTAATCCAGTCCTGTGGCCGTTAATTATTCTGACTACAGTCAAGCTTTGTATTAAATACGGTCATTCCTCCTGGGCAGCTTCAGCCTATAGTTGGTATGGTGCGCTCCTTTGTGGTGCTTACTTAGATATTGATCGGGGCTATGAGTTTGGTCGCTTATCAATTCAGCTCCTAGAGCAATATAATGCTTTGGAGCTTACCGCTAAAGTGGGCAATATGTTTAACGTCTTTGTTAGACCTTGGAAAGAGCATATCCGAGAAACAAATACTTCATTAATAGCAGCCATTCAAAGTGGATTTGACAACGGCGATATCGAGTATGCCTTCTATGGTGCTGTTCACTATTGTAACTATCATTTTTTTGCTGGGACTAATCTGGAATA
This sequence comes from Moorena sp. SIOASIH, assembly GCF_010671925.1. GTDB lineage: Bacteria > Cyanobacteriota > Cyanobacteriia > Cyanobacteriales > Coleofasciculaceae > Moorena. The sequence goes on from NZ_JAAHIH010000012.1 coordinate 51,115, forward strand.
TGTACAACAGATACAGGGGAAATATTTTGAAGCGATCGCTAAAGCTAAGTTTGACTTCCACGAAAGCTTTATCCGAATTGGTCAACAAACCGTTGCTAATCTACTAGGTGAAGTAGCCAATCCCCGTTATTTGGTTGGTGACTATCTCGATGAATCTACTATTTTACCAAATTGGATCGACCATAATATTGTATTTCTCGTGCTTTGTGCCTATGGGGCAAAAACCATGCTACTGTACTTATTTAAAGAGTACACAGAAGCCGTAGAAGCTGGAGCAATTGGCAAGCACTATGAACAAGCAGCAGCTGGAACACTATATGTTTCCGAGCATAGTTTCTATTACTCATTAGCACTGTTAGCCAACTGTGATCAGGTAGACTCCCAGGAAAAGCAACAGGCTCTAGAGACAGTAGCCGCAAATCAAGAGCGATTACGGTTGTGGGCAAAACATGCTCCAGTCAATTATCAACACCAATATGATCTGGTAGAAGCTGAGAGGGCAAGAGTTGAGGGAAATGTGCTGTGGGCGATGGAAGGTTATGAGCGGGCAATTACCGGAGCGATGGATACGGGATATCTTCAGGTGGAAGCCTTAGCTAATGAATTAGCAGCAGAATTTTTCCTCGATTGGGATAAAAAAACCATTGCTCAAGCTTACCTTACCAATGCCTATTATGCATACGCTCGCTGGGGTGCATTAGCTAAAGTTGAGGATTTGGAAAAACGCTATACTGACTTACTTGCTCCAATCCTGGTGGAATCAAAAATTGGCTTCAATCCTAGCAATACTGTAAACCAAACTGTGACATCCAGCAGCACCAAAATTTCTGAAGCATTGGATTTGGCAAGTGTGATCAAAGCGTCTCAAGTCCTTTCTAGTGAAATTCACCTTGAGCAGTTACTCTCTACTCTCATGGAAGTTGTGATTGAGAATGCGGGAGCAGAAAAATGTGTTCTGATTTTACCAAAAGCTGGAAAATGGGTGATTGAAGCTCAAGGTTCAATGGATCAAGTCCTAAAGCCAAGACTTCTTTCAGAAAAGGGAACAGCGGATCTGGGAACAGGGAACAGTGGACAAGAATTGACGCAAACAGAATCAGAAAACTACTTTGGTAAGAGGTCTCCAGATTTAGCAAGTAAAGGAATTAACGACACCAAGCACTTAGAGACAAAACCTGTCCTGTCAGTACTACAATCGATTCCTATCGAAGAAAGTAATACTATTCCGATCAGCGTCATTAATGCTGTTTTCCACAAATCTCAAGCTTTGGTATTTGATAACGCTAGTGAAGAAACCACCTTAGCTGCTGACCCCTATATTATTCAGCAACAACCAAAAAGTGCTTTGTGTACTCCTATCCTTACTCAAGGTAAACTGATTGGTATTCTATATCTCGAAAACAATCAATGCACTGCAGCATTTACTAGTGACAGACTGGAAGTCCTTAAACTTTTGTGTTCTCAAGCTGCTATCTCCTTGGAAAATGCTCAACTTTACAGCAATTTAGAGCAAGCCAAAAGCCAACTAGAAGATTATTCCCATAACCTAGAAGAAAAGGTAGCTGAACGCACCCAAGAACTCTCTCAAACTCTCGACGACCTTACGGCTACTCAGAAAAAGCTAGTGGAATCGGAAAAAATGGCTGCTTTGGGTGGTCTGGTGGCGGGAGTCGCCCACGAAATCAATACTCCTGTTGGTACTAGTATTACTGCTGCTTCCATTTTAGCTGATGAAACTCAAGGATTTTGTAAGGTTTTAAAAAACGGAAAATTAAAGCGGTCGGTGCTACAAAATTATCTAGACACCGTCCAAGAATCCAGTGAACTAATTCTGAGTAACTTACAACGAGCTGGGGAGTTGGTGCAAAGTTTTAAACAAGTTGCAGTTGACCAAGCTCATCTAGATAAGCGCACCTTGAATGTTAAAGAATATCTAGAGGAGGTCTTAATCAGCTTAGAGCCTCAACTCAAACAAGCCTCCCACACATTAACCATAGAAGGGGATGAAACAGTTACCATAGAAACCTATCCCGGCGCTATCTCACAAGTTATTACGAATTTAGTCATGAACTCTATTAGCCATGGTTATCAGCCAAAACAAAATGGACAGTTACATCTTCAGGTTGACAGAGTTGAAGAAGAATTAATGATTACCTATCATGATGATGGCTGTGGGATTGCTCAGGAGCATTTAGGACAAATTTTTGAACCTTTCTTTACTACTGCTAGAGCCAGAGGTGGCAGTGGTCTAGGACTGCATATTGTCTATAACTTAGTGACTCAGAAGCTACTGGGGCAGATTGAGGTTAACTCTCAAATTGGTAAGGGTACTGAGTTTATTATTACTCTACCGATAGGTTAAATGAAGAATTGAGAATGTAGAATTAAGAATGTAGAATTAAGAATGTAGAATTGAGAATGTAGAATTAAGAATGTAGAATTGAGAATGTAGAATTGAGAATGTAGAATTGAGAATGTAGAATTGAGAAATTTTATCAGCATCTAGTTGGGTAGTGGCGTGGCACAGCTAAAATAGTGCAATAGATTTTTGCTACCCATCTTCCCACACTCCCCACACCCCCCACACTCCCCCATCTGTTTCTAATGCAACATTTAAGGCTTGCCACGCCAGTAGGGTGCGTTAGGGACGGACTCGCCATGATTTTATCAGTAGCCAGTATTGGGACAGACCGTCCCGTAACGCACCACAGGTTCAAACAGCATGCATTGAGATGCACCCGTCTATTTTTTTATGGTGCCTTGGGAAAAAAATGCCTAGGAAATAAAAAAAAGCGATCGCATATCTCAACCCCTGCTCACCCCCAAAATGTTGATTTTGGAGGATTGACAACATTAATAGTTTGTGATATTGAAAACAAAATTAGGTTGATTTATATCATGTCGGGATAATTACCCTGTCTTGATGCAGTCGCTCATGGGGGAAACCCCCAAGACCGCGCTGCATCGCTTAATAAAAATTTCCCCCATCTCCCCATCTCCCCACACTTCCCACCCTCCCTGACAGGGGTAGGTTTTTAACAAAGACGTGAGTGTGGGCAGTGGAGTGTAGAAGGTTTGGGGTGTCGGGTAGTTTGAAATTAGACCCAATGGGAATAGAGTGCTGCTTGTGAAGTTCTCCCCCGGTAAATCGGAGATTATACCGGGGGCTTCTAAAATAAAGAGAGTTGAACATAGCTCTCTACCTCAGAAGTTTCCTGCTTCATAGGCTGTCGATTGACTAAGCCTCCACAGGCAGGCAAGATGATACCCACCTCGCTCAATGCCCGGTTGAGAATGTTTATCGCTGCATTCTCGTCTCTGTCGATTTCCAAACCACAGTCCGGGCATTGATGAGTTCTAACCGACAAAGTTTTAGGCACTAATGCCCCGCAGCCAGAGCAGTTCTGAGAGGTTCCATGAGGAGAAACCTTGACGACATGGCAACCGCGTTTGACCGCTACTGCTTCCAGTATCGTCATGAATCCTCCCCAACCTGCATCAAGAATTGATTTTGCTAACCTTGTCTTAGCCAGTCCTCTAATGTTTAAATCTTCAACAGCAATCAGATCAAAGCGTCGGCTTAAAGATTGAGCCACTCGGTAATGTTGCTCTTTTCGTTGCCTCTGAATCTTCTGGTGAATTCGTTGAACTCGATTCAATTGTTTTAGATAATTATTAGAGCGTTTTTGCTTCCTAGATAAACACCTCTGTGCCCTAGCAAGACGCGCTTGACCTTTTCTATAAAACTGTTTAATCGGGAAAAATTCACCCTCTGAAGTCACAGCAAATTCTTTAATCCCAACGTCTACACCCACTCCAGTTTTAATGGTTTCAACTGGGATTAACTTAGGGATAGATTCATCCTGAATTACCAAACAAACATACCAACCATCAGCTTTTTTGATGAGTGTAGCTGTCTTAATAACAAAACCAAACGGTATCGGACGATGCCTGACAACAGGAATAACACCCAAGCGACTAATAATTATATTTTTGCCATCAAATTTAAGTGCTGCTTTTGGGTGATTAACTCGACTAAAACCAATTGACCTTAATTTGCCTTTTGATTTAAATCGAGGTCTACCACCGCGTTTCCCGGTCTTGTCTGGCACTAGCCAACGTTTCCAGGCTTGATCAAGTCTCTGCAAGTTAATTTGTTGAACTTCAGAGTAAATCTCTTTGTATTCAGGAAACAGTTGCTTAGTTTCTTTGAGTGCTGACTGCTGAAAATAATAATCAGGCTTCTCAGGAATCTCGCCAATAGGCTCTGAAATAATAGAGCAACGATCAATCTGACAACGAGTTCTGTTTAGCCAGTCTAACCGCTGACCTAACCCATAATTCCAGTGCCGTCTTAGCAACTCTAACCAGTGTTCCATCTTGGCTATTTGTTGCGGTTCTGGCTTGATTCTGTAGCAATACGTGATTATCATCTAGCAGTCCTAAATGATTCGTCAAATATATTGGCCTTAGCAATCGCTATAACCCAAGACCTGCAAAGATTTTAGATTTTGCCGATGATTTTACAACTGATTTAGGATTGCTATAGTATTTATTATACTATTTACCGCTTTTAAATGTCCAGCAAATATGAAAAAGGATTTAGGTCTGTTTAAACGCTTACCGCTGATCTTGTTCTAGTGACAAAGTATCGCTATCAAGTGATTCCCCCCACAATATTGAATCGACTAAAAACTATCTTTGTTCGCGAAGCGTCGGCTACGCCGAAGAGACTTGTCAAAAATGGTAATGTAAGCTGATTGAGTTCAATGGGAAAGTAGATCACGTATATCTGTTATTCTCTTATCCCCCTCAAGTTCAACTTAGCAAATTGATGGCAAACCTCAAGACAGTATCTAGTCGGTTAATCAGAAAAGCATATTCTGAACAACTAGCCAAATACTCTAAAAAACCTGTCTTCTGGACAGGCTCATATTTTCTTGCCTCTTGTGGAGGCGTGACTATTGAGCAGTTAAAAAAGTATGTGGAACAACAAACCCCGTCCGGCAATTCCCCGCCCGTTAAGTCTGGCGACTATAACGGGTGATCCCTTGCCTGGTCTAGTTGGGAATACTAAGGTGATTCTTTTGATCAAGCATCCAGATCCACCAGTTTCCTATTGTCAATCCTCAACTGGCCATGACTATGAGCAGCACTGTGATCACACTTACTGGCTATCAAATTACCGAAACCCTTTACGGGAGTTCCAGAACCCTAGTTTATCGAGGCTTACGGGAGTCGAACCAAATACCCGTAGTCATTAAACTACTCAATACCGACTATCCTAGCTTCGGTGAACTGGTACGATTTCGCAATCAGTTCACCATTGCCAAAAACCTTGACATCCCTGGGATTGTTAAGCCTTATTGTCTGGAACACTATCGCCATAGTTATGCATTGGTGATGGAGGATTTTGGTGGTATTTCCCTGGGTAACTATAGTAATGGTCAGCCCATGAGCTTAGGCACATTCTTTCCGATTGCCCTGCAAATTATTACCACCCTACAGGGACTATATCTCCAGGGGGTGATTCACAAAGATATTAAACCTGCCAATATCTTGATTAATCCAGACACTAAACAGGTCAAACTGATTGACTTTAGTCTGGCTTCTGTGCTACCTCGGGAAATAATGGTGCTTCAAAGTCCCAATGTCTTGGAAGGCACTCTCGCTTACCTATCACCGGAACAAACTGGACGGATGAATCGGAGCATTGACTACCGCAGCGACTTCTATAGTTTGGGAGTGACTTTCTTTAAATTGCTCACGGGACAATTACCCTTCCCTAGCACTGACCCGATGGAGTTAGTTCACTGTCATATTGCTAAGCAACCTCCTGCTGCGGATAGCGTTAAGGGGGATATTCCTCCTATGCTTTCTCAGATCATTGGCAAGCTGATGGGGAAAAATGCCGAAGACCGTTATCAGAGTGCTTTAGGGTTGAAGCATGATTTGGAAACTTGCTTCAAGCAGTGGCAGGAAACTGGCAGGATTGAATCCTTTAAGTTAGGCAGTCGGGATATTTGCGTTCGCGTAGCGGCTCCTAGGGAGCATCGCTTCATAATTCCGGAAAAACTCTATGGTCGTGCCTGGGAAGTAGACACTTTACTGGCAGCCTTTGAGCGGGTGAGTAACTCCGCCAGTAGCATCGAAATGATATTAGTAGCAGGGTTTTCCGGCATTGGTAAAACCTCTGTGGTCAATGAAGTCCACAAGCCGATTGTGCGACAACGGGGTTATTTCATCAAAGGGAAATTTGACCAATTCCAGCGAAACATTCCCTTTTCAGCATTTGTCCAAGCTTTCCGAGACTTGATGGGGCAACTGTTGAGTGAAACTGATGCTCAATTGCAACAGTGGAAAACTAGAATTATTACAGCACTGGCAGATAATGGTCAAGTCATTATTGAAGTCATTCCCGAACTAGAACGGATTATCGGCCAACAGCCTCCTGTCCCAGAATTATCAGGGAGTGCGGCACAAAATCGCTTCAATCGGCTGTTCCAGAAATTCATTGAGGTCTTCACCACTCCTGAGCATCCCTTAGTGATTTTCCTGGATGATTTGCAATGGGCAGATTTGGCTTCGTTGAAGTTGATGCAATTGTTGATCAGTGAAACAGAGACTGGTTATCTGTTGCTGATTGGTGCTTATCGGGATAACGAAGTATTCCCAGCCCATCCCTTGATGGTGACCCTAGATCAGATTGCTAAAACTAAGGCTACTGTCAATACTATTACCTTAGCTCCTCTGAAGCCATCTGACCTTAACTGTTTGATTGCAGATACTCTCCATTGTGCTGTGGAACTAGCAGCGCCTTTAACCGAACTAGTTAATCAAAAAACTCAAGGGAATCCTTTCTTTGCCACTCAATTCCTCAAATCTTTGCCTGAAGATGGACTGATTAGCTTTAATTTTGAATTTGGTTATTGGCAGTGTGACATTGCTAAAATAAAAGCTGTGGCGCTGACTGATGATGTCGTGGAATTTATGGGGCTCCAGTTGAAGAAGTTGCCAGTCGTGACTCAGGAGATACTTCAACTAGCTGCTTGTATTGGTAACCAATTTGATTTAGCAACCCTAGCCATTGTCTATGAAAAATCCGAATCTGAAACAGCAGCTAATTTATGGAAGGCGCTACAAGAAGGATTTATCTTACCAATCACTGAAATTTACAAGTTTTTTCAGGATTATAACTATGATAACTTATCAGTTTCTGAGCTTAAGTCCTTTGGTAGTTTGGATGTCAAACCCAGAGCTACAGAAAGCTTAGGGCAACCAGTATCAGAGGTTTTGGGGCAAGAGTTTAGCTACCGATTTTTGCACGACCGAGTGCAGCAAGCCGCTTATTTTCTGATTCCAGAAGACCAGAAGCAATCAACTCATTGGAAAATTGGTCAACTACTGTTAGAAAATACGTCTTTAGCAGAACGGGAAGAGAAAATTTTTGATATTGTCAGCCAGTTGAATTATGGTGTGGACTTAATTTCTGAGCAAGTTGAACGGAATGAACTAGCTCAGTTAAATTTAATGGCAGGACGTAAAGCTAAGGCTTCTACAGCCTATGGTGCTGCGGTTGAATATTTAAGGTTGGGGATGACACTGCTAGCAGCAGATAGTTGGCACAGTAACTATGACCTAACCTTGTCATTATATCAGGAAGCAGCACAATCAGAGTACCTCAGCACTAACTTTGACAGGGCAATTGCTTTAAGCGATATTATTTTAGAGCAAGCCACTAAGATACTTGACTGCGTAAAGGCTGATGAGCTAAAGGTACAGATTTATATTGCTCAAGACTACCAGAGCAAAGGGATTGAGATTGGATTAGAAGCGTTAGAAAAGCTGAAGATTCCCCTAGTATCTAGTGCCTCAGGATACAAGAATAAGTTAGTGAAATTACCATCCCTAAGGGATTTGGCAACTATGCCAACGATGACCAATCCCGAGCAACTAGCGGCGCTTCGGATTCTATTAACCCTTGCGCCTCCGATACATCGTGTCAAACCTAATCTGTATCCGTACGTGGCATTGACTATGATTGGTCTATGTCTCGACCATGGTCATTCATCCTTAGCCGCTGGTGTCTATGTAATTTACGGTGTGTTTCTCCGTGAATTTATCGAGGATGTGGAGTCGGCTTATCACTCTGGTCAGATAGCATTACGGCTGTTGGAACAGTATCAAGCTAAAACCCTCACATCTAAAGTTCACCTAATTTTCAGCGTGTTCATCTGTCCTGGAAAAGAACATGGGAGAGCAACACTAAATTTATTGCGGGAGGGAATTCAACGTGTACGTGAAGAAGGAAATATAGAATATGTTGGCTATTTCATTAACGCCTATTTTACTCATTTATATTTGCTGGGGGAGAGTTTATTTGTTATCAACAAAGAAGCTAGTAAATATATGGATTTACTAGTTATAACCCAACAAAAATATTGTTTATTATATACTAATACATGGAAACACGTAACCTTAAGCTTTCAAGGATTGTTAGCTGATAAATACCAATTAGTGAGTGATGATTTTAATGAGCATGAAATGTTTAATCATTTCCACAAAACTCATAATCATCAATCACTGTTTAACCTCCATTTAGCTAAATTAATCATTCGGTATACCTTTCACGATTACGAACAAGCTGTTGTTCATGGTTCAAAAGCTACCGAGTATGAAGATGGAGCATTTGGTCTACTGGTAGTTGTTGCTCATAACTTCTACTATTCCCTATCGTTACTTGCTCAGTATCCTAACCGCGATCGCGAAGCGTGGCCTACAGCCAATCGCACTCAGCAAGACCACTACCTAAACCAAGTAAAGGTGAACCAAAAAACCCTGGGCAATTGGGCTGACCATGCTCCTGCAAATTTCCAACATAAGTATAATCTGGTGGCAGCAGAAATAGCGCGAGTTGTCGGGGATACTCTCGATGCTATGGAGCTGTACGATCTTGCCATTGCTGGCGCAAAAGACAACGAATACCTTCACGAAGAAGCCCTTGCTAATGAACTGGCTGCTACGTTTTACTTAGAGCGGGGCAAACCCAAAATTGCCCAAATTTACCTCACTGATGCCTACTATGCCTACGCTCGCTGGGGAGCTAAAGCTAAAGTTGAGGATTTAGAACAAGGCTATCCTGAATTACTGGCTGTGATCCAGCAACAACAGACTATTAGCCTCGATCCTAGTCATTCAATTACCACCGATCATAGTCAGTCTTTATCGACTTTGAGCCTAATCCAAAGTATCAGCTCAAATAGCCTTAGTGTTTCAGACGCTTTAGATTTGGCAACAGTGATCAAAGCATCTCAAGCCATTGCCAGGGAAATTCAACTTGAGCAGTTATTCTCTACCTTAATGAAAGTGATCATTGAAAATGCAGGAGCAGAAAAATGTGCTTTGATTTTGCCTAAAGCTGGAAAATGGGTGATCGACGCTTACTATATAACTCAGTCTATCTCCAAAGGCAACTCCAAAGGCAACTCCGAAGGTAATTCGGAATCAGATCAGCAATTCTCTGTAACCGTACTGCAATCAATTCCGGTAGTAAAGAGTCAAGATATTTCAGTTAGCGTGATCAACTATGTTGCCCATAGCTCCGAAACTTTAGTATTAGATAACGCTAGTGTGGAAACTATGTTGGCAGCTGACCTCTATATTATTAAGCAACAACCTAAGAGTATCTTGTGTACACCTATCCTCAATCACGGTCAACTGATTGGTATTGTGTACCTTGAAAATAATCAATGTACTGGAGCGTTTACTAAGGATAGGTTAGAAATTCTGGAACTGTTGTGCTCTCAAGCGGCTATCTCTCTAGAAAATGCTAATCTCTACAACACCCTGGAAGAAAAAGTTGCTGAACGCACTCAAGAACTGTCTGAAACTCTGGAAGACCTGAAAGCGACTCAGAAACAGTTAGTGGAATCTGAGACTAAAGCCGTTTTAAGTAGCTTTGTGGCTGGTGTCAGTGACGAAATCAGTACGCCGGTTGGCAATGGGATTACTGCTGCTTCTACCCTAGCTGATGAAACTCTTGGATTTATCCATAGCTTCCAAGAGGGTAAATTAAAGCGCTCGGCACTCCAAAACTATTTGGAAGTGGCTCAAGAATCCAGTGAATTAATTCTGAGTAACTTACAACGGGCTGGGGAGTTGGTGCAAAATTTCCGGCAAGTTGCTGTTGACCAAGATGATTTAGAAAAGCGCACCTTAAGTCTTAAACACTATCTCGAAGAGGTCTTACTTACTTTAGAGCCTAAACTCAAACAGACTGCCCATGGTTTAACCCTAAAAGGAGACGATACAGTTACGATCAATACTTATCCAGGAGCTATTTGGAAAATTGTTACTCATTTAGTGATCAATTCCATTACCCATGCCTATCAACCATCAGAGCAAGGACAGTTAACCTTAACTGTTGAGAGGATTCAGGATCAGGTGATGCTTAAGTATGATGATGATGGCTGTGGGATTCCTCAGGAGCATGTGGGCAAAATTTTTGAACCTTTCTTTACTACTGCTAGACCTCAAGGCAGAACTGGTTTGGGGTTACATATTGTCTACAATTTAGTGACTCAGAAGCTACTGGGACAAATTGAGGTCAAGTCTGAAGTTGGTAAAGGTACTGAGTTTATGATTACTCTACCGATAGGTTGAAGGTTGGTTGGTTGAAGGTTGTTGAAGGTTGAAGGTGGGTTGGTTGAAGGTTGGTTGGTTGGTTGAAGGTTGTTGAAGGTGGGTTGGTTGAAGGTGGGTTGGTTGAAGGTGGGTTGGTTGAAGGTGGGTTGGTTGAAGGTGGGTTGGAGGTTGAAGGTGGGTTGGTTGAAGGTGGGTTGGAGGTTGAAGGTGGGTTGGTTGAAGGTGGGTTGGTTGAAGGTGGGTTGGTTGAAGGTGGGTTGGTTGAAGGTGGGTTGGTTGAAGGTGGGTTGGTTGAAGGTGGGTTGGTTGAACGCGATCGCGTGGCCTTTTGGCCAAGGTTGAACGCGATCGCGTGGCCAAAGGCCAAGGTTATTGGCCTTGGATCTGGGAACAGGTAGCTATTGGTGGTGAGTGAACCATAATAAATCCTAAATCAGAGCTATAGCATATTTAAATCCAGCTTTTGAAGATATGTGTGTAAAAATAAAGAAAAGTTACATAACTTAAAAATAGCGGATAAAGGAGTAAAGGGATGGTAGTACTCACTGACCGGGTTCAAAAGCGGCTAACCATAGAGACTAGCGAGATTGCTCCAGATACCACAACTATTCGTTCTTTGGATTGGGATCGCGATCGCTTCGACATCGAATTTGGACTACAAAACGGCACCACGTACAACTCGTATCTGATTCGGGGTGAGAAAATTGCCCTGGTCGATACGTCCCATGAAAAATTCCGCCAGCTATATTTAGATACTCTAACCGGACTGATTAACCCTACCGATATTGATTACTTAATTATCAGCCATACTGAACCAGACCACAGTGGCTTAGTTAAAGATGTGCTTGAACTGGCTCCAGATATTACTGTGGTGGGCTCGAAAATGGCAATCCAGTTCCTGGAAGACTTTGTACACCAACCGTTTCAGCGGCAAATTGTCAAAAGTGGTAATCAGCTGGATTTAGGCAATGGGCATATCCTGGATTTTGTCAATGCCCCTAATCTTCATTGGCCCGACACCATGCTCACTTACGATGCCGGGACTAAGGTGCTGTATACTTGTGATGTCTTTGGCATGCACTACTGCTCTGCTAGCACCTATGATCACAACCTCAGCGCTATAGAAGCAGATTATCGATTTTACTACGAATGCCTGATGGCTCCCAACGCCCGCTCAGTACTATCTGCTCTCAAGCGGATGGACAAGTTGGGAGAGGTGACTACTATTGCTAATGGTCATGGTCCTCTACTGCGCCACAATGTAGAACAACTGGTAGGAAATTACCGCAACTGGAGTCAAGCCAAGGCCAAGGCAGAAAAATCCGTTGTTGTGTTTTATGTTTCAGATTATGGCTATAGCGATCGCATTTCTCAAGCGATCGCCCTAGGCATTACCAAAACTGAGATTGCTGTGGAAATGATGGACCTCAAATCCGCTGACCCCCAAGAGGTTCAGGAAGCAGTTAACCGTGCTGCTGGCATAGTAATTGGGATGCCTCCAACCACAAACAGCACCACTACAGCAGCAGTTAGCACGGTACTTGCTGCGGTCAAATCCAAGCAATCCGTTGGTCTGTTTGAATCCTATGGCGAAGATGACGAACCGATTGACCCCCTACGCAGTCAATTTAGAAGCCTAGGACTCAAAGAAGCGTTTCCTGGGATTCGGATCAAAGATACTCCTAGTGAAACCACTTACAAGCTTTGTGAAGAAGCCGGTACTGACATGGGGCAATGGCTGAGTCGCGATCGCTTGATCAAGAACATGAAATCCCTAGATACAGACCTAGACAAAGCCCTAGGTCGTCTCAGTGGTGGATTATATATCATCACGGCTAAGAAAGGGGATGTCAAGAGTGCGATGTTAGCCTCTTGGGTGAGCCAAGCTAGCTTCGAGCCTTTGGGTTTCACCATTGCTGTAGCCAAAGACCGGGCGATTGAATCCTTGATGCAAGTGGGAGACCGCTTTGTACTCAATGTACTCGAAGAAGGCAACTACCAAGACTTAATGAAACACTTCCTCAAGCGCTTCAAACCTGGTGCTGACCGCTTTGCAGGAGTGAATACACAAACAGCAGAAAACGGTTCCCCGATTCTGACCGATGCCCTAGCTTATCTAGAGTGTAAAGTTACCACCCGTATGGAATGTAGTGATCATTGGATTGTTTACTCTACCGTTGAGACAGGACGGGTTTCTAAGCCAGAGTCTCTGACTGCTATCCACCATCGGAAAGTTGGAAATCATTACTAAACCCACATCTTGCACCAAGTTTAAAATTTACCTGTAAAGGTAGGGAACAGGGAACAGGGAACAGGGAACAGTGATAAAATCTGAATTTTTCCGTACTGAAATTGATTGTTATCACTTCCGTTCTGTTATTAAGTTTTTTTCTACTGGTGCAAGATCTCAGCTGCGCGCCTAGGGGCGATCGCGCCAAAGCGCAACACTAGTAAGAAACACATTTTTATTGAAAATCTTAAATCCTTGCTGGGGTTTGGGTTTTAAAATGTGTTCCTTAAAATGTGTTCCTTAAGAGTTAAATACTCTAGCATTTATAACATTAATGAGGTACACATATTTTTCACTCCTCTCTATTACCTGCTCCCGTCTTGATGCAGTCGCTCATGGGGGAAACCACGGCAGTTGCTCATGGGGGGAACCCCCAAGACCGCACTGCCTCCCCAAGACCGCGCTGCATCGCTGCTCCCTGCTCCCTGCTCCCTGCTCCCTGTTCCCTGTTCCCTGTTTCCTGTTCCCTAAAACCAGGAACTGTGTACCTCACCAAATTTAAAACCGCTATAAATGTAACCGGCTAACCTGAACCCATGAACAATACAAAACCCCGTGACGTCCAACCCCTGCATATTGCCACCGATACGCTCATATTGCGATCGCGTACTTGGGACCGGCTCAAATTTGAAATCGAATATGCCTTGCAACGAGGTACCACTGCTAATTCTTTTCTAATTCGAGCTGATCAAATCGCCCTATTCGATCCACCAGGAGAATCTTTTACAGAGGTGTTTCTCAAAGCATTACAAGAACGCCTTGACCCAAAGCTGATCGATTATGTCATCCTCGGTCACCTCAATCCCAATCGCCTGGTTACCCTGAATGCTCTGCTCAAACTTGCTCCTGAGATTACCTTTGTTTGCTCCAATCCTGGTGCTAAATCCTTGCGCACTCTGTTTGAGAAACTAGAGGATAAAGCTATTCCAGAACAGGAGCTCAAAATCCTGGTGATGAAAGGGGATGATACTCTCGATTTAGGTGAAGGTCACATCCTAGATTTTATCCCTACCCCTAATCCCCGTTTTCCTGATCAGCTTTGTACCTACGATCCTAAAACTCAAATCCTATTTACAGATAAATTATTTGGTGCTCATGTCTGTGGAGACCAGGTAATGGATGAAGGTTGGAGGGTTTATAACGAAGACCGACGCTATTATTTTGATTGCCTGATGGCACCCCACGCCCGACAGGTGGAAACAGCTTTAGCTAAATTAGCTGACTTTGATGCTAAGCTTTATGCTACCGGTCACGGACCCTTGGTGCGCTATGGCTTTCAAGAACTAACTGAGTCCTATGGTAAATGGAGTAAGCAACAACAAGCTCAAGAGGCAAATGTTGCCCTAATTTATGCGTCAGCTTACGGAAATACTGGCGCGATTGCTCAAGTGATCGCAAGAGGTATCACTAAGGCTGGTGTATCGGTAGAATCCCTTAACTGTGAGGCAGCTGACCCGGAAGAGATTGGAGCTGCTGTCGAGAAAGCAGACGGATTTATCATGGGTTCTCCTACCCTAGGAGGTCACGCACCAACCCAGGTTCAAACCGCTTTGGGTATGGTTTTATCTAGCGCTACGAAAACTAAGCTAGCGGGTGTCTTTGGTTCCTATGGCTGGAGTGGGGAAGCCATTGACCTATTAGAAAGTAAGTTCCGGGATGCCGGTTACCAGTTTGGCTTTGAGACGATTCGGGTCAAATTTAAGCCTACAGACAAAGACCTCAAATACTGTGAAGAAGCTGGTACAGATTTTGCTCAAGCCCTGAAAAAAGCCAAAAAAGCCCGGAAACCCAAGCAACCTGCTGGTGAGTCTTCCGCTGCCCGCACTGAGCAAGCGGTGGGACGGTTGATTGGTTCGTTGTGTGTTGTGACTACTAAACAACAAGACCTGACCGGAGCGATGCTAGCTTCCTGGGTATCTCAAGCTACCTTTACTCCTCCAGGGTTAACCGTAGCGGTAGCTAAAGAACGAGCAGTTGAGTCTTTGATGCACACTGGGGATCATTTTGTCTTGAATGTGTTAGAAGACGGCAAACATTTACCCTTGATGAAGCAGTTTCTCAAACCTTTTAAGCCTGGTGAAGACCGATTTGGTGGGATAAATATAGAAGAAGCAGACAATGGTTGTCCAATTCTAAGTGATGCCCTAGCTTATTTGGAATGTACTGTAGAAAATCGGATGGAATGTGGTGACCACTGGCTAGTTTATGGGGTGGTTAAAAATGGTAAGGTGCTATCTGATGGAGTAACTGCCCTGCATCATCGTAAGTCGGGGACCTATTATTAATAGGACATTGTATAGCGCTACGCGCAAGGCAAAAGGCAAAAGGCAAAAGGCAAAAGGCAAAAGGCAAAAGGCAAAAGGCAAAAGGCAAAAGGCAAAAGTTTACTATAACAGCTTTTCACCTTGTATAAATGTCCTAAGCTTAATGCGTAGTGCTATTTTTTTGTTTAAAAGGAACAGGGAATAGAACTATGTCTTAACCTTTACTTCGACTGCTATACAGCTAAAAAAAGTGATGCTCAGCAAAGAGTATCGCTTTTTTTTAATCTATAGCCAGGATCATTATACTTCATAAAAATCTCCCCATCTTCCCATCTCCCCACCCTCCCTACTCCCTACTCCCTACTCCCTACTCCCTACTCCCTACTCCCTACTTCCAGATGGGACTATTTTCCACTAGCTGCTAGAATATTCCGGTAGCCAATGACTAATCACAATGAAGTCTAAACTCAAATATATCCTGCGTTGCACTTTGTGTGGAAAAGACTATGAACCAGACCCTTTCCGCCTTTGCTGTGACGAGAAACATGAGCCATCCCTTCTGCGTGCTGTCTATCCTAACCAAAAGCTAGAAGTCAAAGAGAATCTCCCAGGTTTATTCCGATATATCGATTGGCTACCGGTTGATCGATACTTAGAGGCAGATGGTAAACCGATTACGTATCAAAGCCAGAATCTGGCTCACCATCTCGGATTAGATCATCTTTTCATTTCTTTCAATGGGTATTGGCCAGAGCGAGATGCTCATCTTTTTACTTGTTCTTTTAAAGAATTAGAAGCTTTCCCGATATTAGCTAGAATACCAGAGGATAACCCCAAAACCCTCGTCGTTGCTTCAGCTGGAAATACTGGCCGAGCGTTTGCTACGGTTTGCTCTAAGCTGAAAATCCCCTTTTGCTTGGTCATTCCAGAGCAAAATTTATCCGCCATCTGGTCAAAGGATCGTTTTGATTCTTGTGTTCGTCTGATTGCTGTTGGTGGGAATGGTGACTACTCCGATGCGATTCGTATCGGAAAAATCATCAGTGAATTAGAGGGTTTCTTTCCGGAAGGAGGAGCTAGAAATGTAGCCAGACGGGATGGAATGGGGCTAACCGTTGTGGATGCTACAGTAACCATTGGGGAAATTCCTGATCACTATTTCCAAGCCGTCGGTTCCGGTACTGGTGGGATTTCAGCTTACGAAGCCAATCTCAGATTTTTAGCAGATGGCAGATTTGGCAACAAAAAAATGAAGCTTCACCTGTGTCAAAACATTCCTTTTACACCCATGACCGATGCCTGGAAAGCGGGTAAGCGAGACATTACTGCTTTGAGCGAAATAGAAGCCAAAAAATGCATTAGTCAGGTTTCTGCTAAGGTACTTACCAACCGAAATCCGGCTTACTCTCTTGCGGGAGGACTTTATGAAGCATTGGCTGATACTGATGGAGAAATGTATGGTGTCACTAATGACGAATCAGAGAAAGCAAGGATTATATTTGAGAAATTGGAAGGAATAGATATTAGTCCTGCTGCAGGTGTGGCAACTGGTGCTTTAATTCAAGCGGTTGAGGCGGGGAACATAGGTAAAAAGGAAACCATTGTGCTCAATATTACTAGTGGAGGCTACAAACGTATGCGCCAAGATTATCCTTTACACTACCTCAAACCTGATTTAGTTTTTACACCTGAAGAGATCGAACCTGATTTTCTGGAACAGAGAATTACCAGTGTATCATAACGGTTTACCAATTAAACATTTCAATATCCATGAAAACCTTATCCACTCTTGCAGTCCATCAAATCAAACCCTTTGGGGTGAAGCTGACGAACGTTGATCTTAATTCCCCAGAACAATGCGATCGCATTCGAGAGCTGCTCTACGAAAATGGGGTAGTGATCATCCCTCCTGACGGAGGCAGTTTCGGTGATCAACCAATCCAAGCTGATGCAAGTCTGTTAAAGTTGGCGGGACTTTTCGGGAAGATCGAGAACTACCACCCAGTAAACGCACCCAAAGACAGCACTGGCAAGGTGCAAATTCTGGAAACCATGGGTGACACGGGGATTCCAGCGGATTCCTTCCTATTCCACTCAGATATGAGCTGGCGAGTTAACCCATCCCGGGCCAGCGTATTATGTGGGTTTATCCTGCCTCCTAGCGGTGGTAATACCTGCTTCCAAAATGCTAACCAAATGTACCGCAATCTGTCACCGGAACTAAGGGAGCAGTTGCATGGTATCAGCGCTCTCCACTCTCTGCAGAAGGGTTATGCCCGGGTCAACCGACCGGATGATGTGACTAATGACGTGCAGGCTATTCATCCGGCAGTGATTAAGCATCCCGACACAGGTGTTCCACTACTCTACCTGAACCCAAATTTCACGGTGTCCTTGGTAGGAATGTCGGAACAGGAGAGTACGGAACTTATGAACCGCGTCTTTGAGCAAGCCAACGGTCCAGACCAGGTTCTTTGCCATTCCTGGACTAAGGGGGATGTGGTGATCTGGGACAACTTTGGAGTGCAGCACCTGGCTAGGGCAGACTACCTTGGCCTGCGCCGAATGCATCGGGTGGTGGCTCACGACCCCCATCTGCGGACAGAGCGTTATGTAGGGGAAACAGGGGATGCCAAGGAAACCATGTAATATCGAGCACTACCTGAAGCAAGATGACCATCAGGCTGGTTACGGCGACAACAATTCAGACCAGTCAGCGGCCCAATACAACCAAGCACGCAGCCCCTTTGGGGTAAAAGAGATCTTGGGATTTCTCTGCCCAGGAGATGTGGTATTAGACGCTGGCTGTGGCACAGGGCAGCACGCACGATACCTTGCTGAGGTGGCCAGTAAAGTTATTGGAATTGACACAGATTCCGCGCGGATTGCGATCGCCCAAGAAAATTGTCAAGACTTGGACAATGCCAGCTTTGAGGTGGGTTCTGTCACCAAGCTTCCTTTTGAGGAGAGTTCCTTTGACCTAGTGCTGTTGGCCCAAGTGCTACACCACCTTGGAGGGGAAGACGTCCATTCAGCCGAAACTTCAACGTCTTTAACGGAGCAATGTGAGCGGGCGATCGCGGAAGCAAAACGAGTGCTGAAAGCTGGTGGACGACTTGTACTTGTCACTACTAGCCGAGAGCAGCGTCGTAAAGCTTACTGGCATTTTAACCTATTTCCAGAATCAGCGTGGGAGCGTCTGGATTCGGTCTGGTCCCTGACCGAGGGTCTTTGGTTTACATCGATGATGGAGAAAATGGGCTTCACAATGACCGCTAATGTAACCCCAGGGGAATCCCACTGGATTGAAGCCCAGGATGAACAGATGGTGAGGCTAAGCCTCGACCCTGCTTGGCGGTCAACAGATGTGGCATTTGCCTTGCTGACACCAGGCGAAATGAGCCAGTTTGTGGCTCAGGTCGAGACGGTGCTAGGGGATGGCTCTGCAAAGGAGCTAATCAATGGGGCGCTTGCGGGGCGGGCTTCCCATGGGGAGGCTACCGTTTATGCTTACGATCTCAAGTCTGAATAAAGCCCTGTTGTGATTGTTGAGATTTTCCTCAAGGTGGGGAAAATCGGGAGTATGTCACCTTTGTAATTATGTACATAGATCCCCCCTAACCCCCCTTAACCAAGGGGGGAATTAGATTCAGGAATTAGATTGAAAAGTCCCCCTTATTAAGGGGGATTTAGGGGGATCTGAATCAGGAATTAACAAAACTGACATGCTCCCGGTAAAATCTCATTCAGTAAACTTATTTTTTCCTTCCTTCAATCATCACACCAACCGAGCCCAAATCATGAATTTTCATGGAAAATCCTATAGATTCAAGCAACTCCTGGAAATAGCTGAAAGGATAAGCATTAGGACAATGGGAACCCCCTTCTAAAATCACTTGATTGCCATTGATACTTTCTACTTTTAAACCTGTTTTAGCATAAAAGCGTAAGCGCTCATCCATCACTTCTTGACCACATTTGAAAGTCGAAATAAATATATTTTCGTCTACTAGTTTTCCTAGATTGTCGAAAACAGGTTTATGAACGTCTTGAGAAATATTGCCAATGGTATTCCATCCCAGTAGAGCATAGGTAAACGTTTCTTGAACCAGAGTAGGTAAATGTTCCGCTCTTCCGAGAATGAGTTTTACATTATCAAAATCGGCAGTTGATTCTTTAGCTATGTTTACCAATTGTTCGGCAAAATCAATTCCTGTGATCTTACCGACAAGGGGGGCAAGATGACGAAGATAACGTCCCTCACCACATCCTACCTCCAGAACACTATCCACCCCTTCAAAGGTTTTCTTAATAAATTCTTCTTCTAACTTCTGATACTCCCTGACTCCTTCTGTCTCATTTTGAGGATCGAGCAAAGTCAATCCGATCCCTTCGTAAAAGTCTTTGCTATCTTTCATTATTTCTTCTATCCTTTAACAGCTTCACCTAGTTTACCAGCATCAAGTAAATTATGAAAAAACGTTTCTATATCGGCTTTTTGCAGTTCAGCTTTAGCCAAAATTAACCGAATCATAACCTGACATTGATAATGAGCATAGTTGACAAAAGCTGTTCCAGAATGAAATAATTGGTTGCTTATGTCTAGATTCAGTTGGTCTAACGCATATGACTTAAATCTTAACGTTAAATCCCTGTTGTGATTGTTGAGATTTTCCTCAAGGTGGGGAAAATCTCATTCAGTCAAATTATTGTTTAGTTCCTTCAATCATCACACCAACAAAGCCCAAATCATGAGTTTCCATAGAAAATCCTGCCGATTCAAGCAACTCCTGTAAATAGCTGAAAGGATAAGCATTAGCATGATGCAATCCCCCTTCTAAAATTACTTGATTGCCATCGATGCTTTCTACCTTAAAACCCGTTTTAGCGTAATAGCGTAAGCGCTCATCCATGACGTCTTGGTTAGATTTAAACGTAGAGATAAATATCTTTTTATCTACTAATTTTGCCAGATTATCCAAAATAGCTTTATGAAGCTGTTGAGGAATATTGCCAATGGTATTCCATGCCAGTAAACCGTAAGTGAAATTTTCTTGAACTAGAGTTGTTAAATGTTCTGCTCTTCCGGCTAAAATGGTTACATTATTAAACGTAGAAGTGGAGTCTTTAGCTAAGGCTACAAGCTGTTCTGAAAAATCAATTCCTGTGATCTTTCCTACAATGGGGGCAAGCTTACGAATATAACGTCCCTCACCACATCCTACATCCAGAACACTATCCACCCCTTCAAAGGTTTTCAGTATAAAGTCATCCTCTAACTCCATATACTCCCTGATTCCTTCCGTCTGATTTTGAGGCTCCAGAAACTTTAATCCCATCCCTTCGTAAAAGTCTTTGCTATCTTTCATGATTGCTTCTATCCTTTAACAGCTTCACCTAGTTTACCAGCATCAAGTAAATTATGGAAAAAGATTTCTAGATCAGCTTTTTGCAGTTCAGGGTTAGCGAGAATTAACCGAATCATAACCTGACCTTGATAATGAGCATAGTTGACAAAAGCTGTGCCAGAATGAAATAATTGGTTGCGTATGTCTAGATTCAGCTGGTCTAACCCAGTAGAGTCAAGCTGTTTATCTTTGGGGATATAACGGAAACAAATATTCAAAAATTGTGGTTCAGCGATTAATTCTAAATTATCGCAACGGCGGATATACTCGGTGGCATAATTAGCTAGGTCAAATAAATGATTCACCAGCTGCTCATAACCTTTTTTGCCATAGTATTTCCAACACAGCCATAATTTTAGGGCATCTACTCTCCGACCACATTGTAACGACTTAGTTCCCAAATTATATAAATCATTTTCATCATCATGGAATAGATAATCGGTACCTCCCCCAGAGCAAGCTTCTGACAATATTCCTTTTTCTTTGACTAAAATAGCCGAACAAATTAAAGGAACTCCCATTAACTTATGAGCATCCCAAGTAAACGAATCAACTAACTCACTTCCTGCTAACAAATGCTGGTGTTTTTCACTAAATAAAACCGGCCCACCCCAAGCAGCATCGACATGCAGCCACAAGCCATATTTCCTGGTAATTTCGGCAAGGGTCGGTAACGGATCGAAAGCTCCTAAAACAGTTGTACCGGCAGTTGCACCCACAAAGAACGGTGTTTTTTCTTCTGATAAGCTCTGTTGAATCGCAGCTTCTAGTGCTTCGGGAATCATTTTGCCATCAACATCAGATTTAACCTTGACTAAATTTTGGATGCCAATCCCTAACAAATTGGCAGCTTTTAAATAGGAATAATGAGCTTGTTCGGAAACAAAGGCAACTAACTGATGATTACCCAATCCCTGCAATTTAGCTTCCGGTAAAACTTGATGTCGTCCACAAAGCATTCCGATCAGATTAGCATTACTTCCTCCAGTTACCATCAACCCTTCACCTGGATTAAACCCCACTAAACTGGTCAATTTTTTAATCAATTCTATTTCCATCAGGGTGGCTACTGGGGCGACATCATAGGTGTGCATGGTAGTATTCGTGGCACTGGTCACCATGTCGGCTATTATTCCCGGAATACTAGACCCACTAAAAAGTAGATTAAAAAATTGAGTGCTACCGGTTCTAACGCTATAGTTCAGGTAAGATTCTACTATAGGAATTAACGCTTCTAACGCTACTCCTTCATCGGGTAACGTTAAATCGAGTTTTTCCTTAAGACCATTAGCGGTTTGATAATTAACGACTTTGGGCTCGGGATCCAAATTACCTTCTAAATAGTTGAGAATTATGGTAAAGGCTTTAGTCAGGGTTGTTTCTGTATCTTTCATAGGGGGTAGGGAATGGGTAGTCGGGAGTCGGGAGTCGGGAGTCGGGAGTCGGGTTTGGTAAAATTGACTCTATAATATTACCATAAAAAAACGCTATTCTTGGATAGAATATCGACAGCTGTACTAGGATTTAGTCTAATACAAATAAGCGGCAATTATATCAATAATAACCGGTTTTGGATATTAAATCAACCAGATAAAAATTTTAATTATTCTATCGGTAGCAAGGAAAGTATAGTTGAGGACATAGTATTTTGGTTTATATGATGTCAGGATAATTACCCTTAATAAAAATCCCCCCCATCTCCCCATATTCCCCTCCTGGGAGGGGTTAGGGGTGGGTCCCCATCTCCCCATCTCCCCATCTCCCCATATTCCCCTCCTGGGAGGGGTTAGGGGTGGGTCCCCATCTCCCCATCTCCCCATCTCCCCATATTCCCCTCCTGGGAGGGGTTAGGGGTGGGTCCCCATCTCCCCATCTCCCTAATCCCTACTTCCAGATCGGACTATTTTCCACTAGCTGTTAGAATATTGCGGTAGCCAATGACTAATCACAATGAAGTCTAAACTCAACTATATCCTGCAATGTATTTATGGCAAGGTGTACTATTTGTTAACCCGCCCAAAATTTTCCCTGTCAATTAGTTCTTTGATTTCTCGAACGGTGGTAGCTTGAATCGCAATTCTATCCTCAATTTTTAGGGATGGATCGTAAGATGGTTGACTAGTATTCGTAATTTTTCCTCCTCCTCCAGTAGGACAAGCAATAAAAGCCACAGAGGCTAACCAGGGAAATTTAACTGAGAAATCGTCAATCCAGTTTTGGGCATAATCCCTCCAGTGGCAATCTTCAAGCAACGAAGCTAATTCGCCTTTCATAAACTCCTGACTCGTGATTCTGGGTAAGATTTTGTCGTGATATCGAACCTCTGCATCAGAGCCAAAAGCATCTTGTATTAGTTCCAGAGCAGCGATATGATCACCTTCTTTAGCAGGGGATAAATGCTGTCCGCAATAAAGTCCATCTGGAAATAAGTGAACTGCTGCATTGCGAACAAATACCTCTAATCTTCTCAATCCTAATTCATCTCCAGTCTGACCATAAGAAGGCAAATAATCGCCAATTTTTTTGGGAGCAATAAACTGACCGGGATTGCAGATAATGCCATGCAGAAACTGAGGTTCAAAAGTGGTTTCTGTATAGGGTTCTTGTTTGAAAGCTACACCCAAGCTTTTAGTACTTTCGTAATAACACCCATTTT
Organism: Moorena sp. SIOASIH; assembly: GCF_010671925.1. Classification (GTDB taxonomy): domain Bacteria; phylum Cyanobacteriota; class Cyanobacteriia; order Cyanobacteriales; family Coleofasciculaceae; genus Moorena. The sequence goes on from NZ_JAAHIH010000012.1 coordinate 74,377, forward strand.
CTTTACAGATATTGATGCCTACTTCTACATCTTTTTCTTCTGGTTCAACAGCATAGACAATGCAGGAACTTATTCCCCGTTTTATAGCTTCATCAACAATACGGATTGCCAATGTACCTGTTCCTGCACCGATATCAGCAATTCTAAATTCTACATCTTGTCCATACTTTAGTAACAATTCGTAAATAAACTGGGGAATCATCTTGAGCAGATAACCAGTTGCATCTGCTTTGGGAGTCAAAGGTCTATAAGAATCTCTATTCATATCCTTCACATTCACCTTAAAAAAAGCTAAAAATCAATTAAATCAAAAAAGATTATCTAGGTATTAATCACTATTAATCATTGTTTGAGGAATATCTGATATTTTAACTCCTATTAATGCTAGCTCATTGAGGGAATTACCATTAACAGAAAGACGATGTTGATAAGACTGTTTAGCTTTGACTGATAAAATACCTTCTTTAATGATGGTTGCCAACATTTTACCACCATTATGCTGGCTTTGAGTATCAAGTAAATCTTCTTTAATATTAAAAGCTATCCAGCCTCCATCAACAATTAAATTATAGGCAAAAGCAAATCCCGAAGCCGGTAATCCTCCTGTTAGGGCAGAAGCACAGACCAAACAGTTAAACTTGGCATTTTCTAACTCATTATGAACTTCATTAGTTACATTAGGAAATTCCTCAACATAATACTTATTATAAACATTTGGTCGTTCTCGTTTAGCTGCTTCTGCCGCTTCTATAACCACATCTGCTCCTACAATTGAAGTGACACCTTTATCCTTAAGACATTGACCAAGTAAACCAACTCCTGCAGCTAAATCTAAAACCGATAATTCAGAAGCAAGGGATTGGGATTTGGTAACTTCATTTATCAAAAGTTCGCTAATTATATTGTGTGTATTATACTTTAGCAAATCGACTAAAACATATTCATATAAACCAGGAATTTTGTAGGTTTGTTTATAATCTTGAATCCTCAGTTTTTGCTCTTGGTCATTTTCGGTTAAGATAAAATACTCTTCGGCTCGAATTAAATTTTCATCTGTATTTGGAAATGTGACAGTATAACCCTTTTGTTTCATTAGTTAACCTCCTGTAGAATTGTATATTTAAATGAACTTACCCCGTGGGAGCAGTATACAAATTCACTAAACCAGATTTCAGCACAATCATAAGGTAATCCTTGAAAAGTATTCGTCTGTTCGATCAATGTTCATCTTCTAGACTTCTCGATATACTCCTATCAGCGCAGAAACCCTAAATCCACATAAATTATGGTAGTCAAATATAATAATACCATCTTTGGGAATCCAAACCAACTCATCCAGGCATGTCGGTGGAGTATGTTTTTCGTTGAATGTGCCCACACAGATGGCTGTATCAAAACTACCTGATGCCAAGTCCAAATTTTTTATTAATATCACCATCATCGATCTTTTTGCCAGAGACTTGCTCTCGATGTACCTTAGTTCAGATGCTATGGCGTAGTACCTGCGACAAACTAGCAAGGCTGGAATGATAGAGATTAGCTTTCCTACTCCCTACTCCCTGCTCCCTGCTCCCTAAAACCCAAGACGAAGGTACCTCACCCCATTAAAAACTGCTATAGTTATGACTGAAGGTAAGACTTCATGATAAAAACCCTGGGAGAGGATTTAATGAAACGACAAGTAAGACAACTTACGTTAGGAATGACTCTGATCGCTTGCTTAATGGGTTCAGTTGCCTGTGAATCAACGTCGTCTGTAAAAACAACTAAAGTTCGTTCTGCCCATAGTAACTGGGTCGAGGAACAGTTTCAAACCCAAATCGTCAATATTGGTCTCGAAAAACTTGGTTATGAAATCGAAGAACCGAAAGAAATAACCTATCCGATCATTTATGTGTCTGTGGCTAATGGCGAGCTAGATTATAGTACTATAAACTATGAAAAATCACATCTAGAATTCTTTAAAAATGCTGGGGGTACCAAAAAAATAGAGCGAGTTGGAGTTATTACTCCTGATGTGATCCAAGGCTATCAAATCGATAAAAAAACGGCGGAGAAATATAACATTACTAACCTGCAACAATTTAAAGACCCAAAGATTGCGAAACTATTTGATACAGACGGCAATGGTAAAGCTAATTTAATCGGTTGTGATCCTGGTTGGTTTTGCGAAGTGATAGTCGATCATCACCTCAAAGCTTACGGATTAGAAGATACCGTTGAACACACTAGAGGACAATACATTGTGCTACTCGCCGATGTTATGACTCGCTACAAACAAGGGGAAAGCGTTATTTACTATGCTCAGAATCCTCACTGGATATCTACAATATTAAAACCCGAACAAGATATAATTTGGTTAGAAGTTCCCTTTACCTCTCTTCCTGAATCCCAGAAAAATCTAACTGAAAAAGACACCTCTGTAGACGGAAAAAATCTTGGATTTACTGTCGATCGTCAGCGCATTGTTGCTAACAAGAAATTTTTGGCAGCTAACCCAGTTGCCAAACGTTGGTTTGAACTGGTTCAAATTCCGGTTGAGGACATTAACGTTGAAAGCCTAAAGATCAAAGAGGGTGAGAGCAGTCCAGAAGATATTCGTCGCCATGCTAAAGAGTGGGTTGAGAAGAATCAAGAGTTGTTTGATAACTGGATAGAAGAGGCAAAAAAGGCAGGAGGTGATTCTATTTAGTTGTTGGTATTTAGTAAAGGGAACAGGGAATAGGGAATAGGGAGTAGGGAGTAGGGAATAGGGAGTAGGAAGTAGGGAAAAATTTTGTGTACTTAATAGCTATTAAAAACGCTAGATAATTTAAATTACATGTAAGCATTCAGCCGTGAGCTAAAAGCTCACGCGTGCGCGTTCAGCTGTCAGCCTAATCCTTAAAATAAACCTCGTTCGCGTAGCGTGCGTGGCACAGGCTTCTAGCCTGTGAAGTAGCGCATTAGCTGATAGCTAATAGCTGCATGCTTACTAGCAATGTTACTGTCCAGGTGGGAAATCAGCTAGTTGCTTGGCATCTGTGATTACGATTTGAGGCTTGCCATCCTGATTGGGAGGATAAAGACTAGCGGTTCCAGAAACATACACATAGCCTCGACCCGATTTAGCATAGCGGGTTTCAATTAGTCGCAAGATGGTTTGAGCTGCTTCGGAATCCCGATCGGGAATCCAGAGATTAAACCGGTGAAATTTTGACCCAGCGTAGATCAGAGCACCATTACCAGGCCATTTATTAATCCCTCCTTGCAGGTCACACAATACTGTGATTTGGTTGCCAGCTTTAGCCGCTTCTACGATACCATTGTAGTTTAGACGCACCGATAGCACCCTGGCTTGAGTGCCTGCGTAACGGTAGTCTTCTACCACCTGGTTTCGTAAATGCCACCAAGGAATCAGCGTGGTATAGTCTCTGCTCTTGCCACCAGCATTGGTGGCTGGATCCCAAATCCCTATGCTTTTTGCTTGAGCCTCCGCCTCCGCCTCCATAAACTCGCGGTGATAGAGGCGCGACGAGCCATATTTTACAAAATAAGGGCTCCAGCCTTCCCGCACAATACGCAGATTAAAATTCTCCTGCTCTCCGGCTTTGTAGATATAGCAGAGCAATCGCCCATAATTGCCCCGATGTTTATCCAGGCAAACCTCCACCGGATCGTTGGTGTCGAATTCAAGATCCACCCATACATCCTGATTGGGTATCCCTTGCTCGTTTGCCCCGAAATACTCCTTCGCCCATTTTGAGGCCAGGATGCCAGCGTTGGTTATCGGTTTACTGCCAGCGCGCTGACTTTCCTCTGTGTCAAGACAAACAAACCGAATTGATTCTTGCTCATTATCCAAGAGTATCTTGATGGTGTCACCGTCAACAACTTTGATCAGTTTGAGATTTTTGATGACTGTACCTTTCATTAGCTCTCCTCTTTGTTAGTCAACCGTGAAATGAGGGATTATAATTGCTTGTTGTTTGAGGTGCAGCGCCAGAAGATATAATGGGTGTGAGATAACTGTTTTTCTGACCTTTCCTATAGGATATCATGTTTTTACAAATCTAGTTTAGTCAGTGGAGTTTTATCTCCAGTTTGATGTTGGTTAAGGCTCCTTTATTAGGGAGCAGGTAACAGGGACTAGGGAGCAGGAAAAAAATTTTGTGTACTTCATAGCTATTAAAGACGCTAGATAAGTAAAATCACACCTAAATATAACAATATAAGTAGAGTTTAGGATATAGTATTTTGGTTTATATCATGTCAGAATACCTTTATTTAAAATCTCCACCATCTCCCCATCTCCCCATCTCCCCATCTCCCCATCTCCCCACCCTCCCTACTCCCTACCCCATTAAAAACTGCTATAGTTATGACTGACGGTAAGACTTGGTGATAAAAACCCTGGGAGAGGATTTAATGAAACGACAAGTGAGACAACTTACGTTAGGAATGACTCTGATCGCTTGCTTAATGGGTTCAGTTGCCTGTGAGTCAACCTCCTCTGTAAAAAAAACTAAAGTTCGTTCTGCCCATAGTAACTGGGTCGAGGAACAGTTTCAAACCCAAATCGTCAATATTGGTCTGGAAAAACTTGGTTATGAAATCGAAGAACCGAAAGAAATTAGCTATCCGATCATTTATGTGTCTGTGGCTAATGGCGAGCTAGATTATAGTACTATAAACTATGAAAAATCACATCTAGAATTCTTTAAAAATGCTGGGGGTACCAAAAAAATAGAGCGAGTTGGAGTTATTACTCCTGATGTGATCCAAGGCTATCAAATCGATAAAAAAACGGCGGAGAAATATAACATTACTAACCTGCAACAATTTAAAGACCCAAAGATTGCGAAACTATTTGATACAGACGGCAATGGTAAAGCTAATTTAATCGGTTGTGATCCTGGTTGGTTTTGCGAAGTGATAGTCGATCATCACCTCAAAGCTTACGGACTAGAAGATACTGTTGAACACACTAGAGGACAATATATCGTGCTACTCGCCGATGTTATGACTCGCTACAAGCAAGGAGAAAGCATTTTATACTATGCGTTGTATCCTCACTGGATATCTACAATATTAAAACCGGATCAAGATATAATTTGGTTAGAAGTTCCCTTTACCTCTCTTCCTGAATCCCAGAAAAATCTAACTGAAAAAGACACCTCTGTAAACGGAAAAAATCTTGGATTTACTGTCGATCGCCAGCGCATTGTTGCTAACAAGAAATTTTTGGCGGCTAACCCGGTGGCGAAGCGTTGGTTTGAACTGGTTCAAATTCCCGCTGAAGACATTAATGTTGAAAGCCTAAAGATCAAAGAGGGTGAGAGCAGTCCAGAAGATATTCGTCGCCATGCTAAAGAGTGGGTTGAAAATCATCAAGAGTTGTTTGATAACTGGGTAGAAGAGTCAAAAAAGGCAGGAGGTGATTCGACCTAGATTCAACCGCTTCGCCTTAAAGGGTGACAAGGGGAGTAAAGAGTAGTAGTGAAGGGGGGGTAAGCGCCGAAAGAGTCAAAAAAGATTAGGGTAGTCTATGACTAGAGAATGCAAATCTTCGCAGATCCAACGGTTAACCCCAAGAGCCGCTCTGGGAAAACCCCGAGGAAATACAAGGATTCTACCTATACGCCCTGTCGTTTGTTAAGTAAGATTTATATTATACCAAATTAGATCCAAATTAGATGCGATTACCCTGTACAATACACTCTGAAGCAAAGATAACTTACTCGTTCGTTTGATATAGCGGTTTTCAATTTGGTGAGGTACAGATTACCTGGTTTTAGGGAACAGTAAAGAGGAACCAAACCGTAACCCATCCTATGAAAGTAAGAGGTAACAGGGAAAAAACCTGTGTACCTCATTATGCTAGAAACTGCTATAATAAACTCAATGGCACATATGCTTCCGACTTTATGGTTTTTAGTGCCCAAATTATGTCTATATCTTCCTATAGATGATAAGTTAAGATGAACAACTCCTTGATTTGTAGCTATAACGAATGGGACCCTCTCGAAGAAATAATTGTTGGAACTATTGACGGGGTTACAGCACCTGTTTTAACCCATGATATGAAGACATTCATACGAAAGGACTACTGGAGCTTCTATCAGCAGTACGGTGGACGAACCTACCCTAAAGAATTAGTCGAGAAGGCAGCGAAAGCTCTCGATAACCTTCAAGAAGTACTCGAAGGAGAAGGTGTAATTGTACGAAGACCAGAATCTGTTGATTATGCCCATCGTATCTTTAAAACACCTTATTTTGAATCACCAGGGTTCTTTAATGCTGATGTGAGGGATGTCTTGCTAGTTGTGGGTGACGAAATCATCGAAGCGCCCATGTCTCAAAGATGCCGCTATTTCGAGTTCTTGCGCTATCGTCCCTTAATCCAAGAATACTTCCAGCAGGGGGCACGCTGGACAGCGGCTCCCAAGCCCAAAATGTCTGATGCCCTCTACGATTGGGACTATCCTGAAGAAGATATGGCCCTTTTCCGGGGGGAATCTACTGTGCCACATAGCGTCGGCCCTCTTAATGGTCGCTTCATTACCACCGAGTCGGAACCTTGCTTCGATGCAGCTGATTTCACTCGCTTCGGCAGAGACATTTTGGCGCAGAGAAGCCAAGTCACTAATGACTTGGGAATTCAGTGGATGCAGAGGCATCTTGGCTCGGAGTACCAAGTCCACACAGTCAAGTTTCGTGATCCAAGCCCAATACATATCGATGCAACTTGGGTTCCCATCGGCCCAGGGCGTGTCTTGTCTTGCCCCGATCGTCCGTGCATCTCACCCGATATCCTAGAGATGTTTAAGCAGGGAGGCTGGGAGATTCTTTATCCTCCTAGAGGCGTGGCAAACGCCGAATTTCATATGTCCAGCCGCTGGCTTTCTATGAATATTCTGATGATTGATGAGGAGCGAGTGGTTGTGGAAAAGAGTGAAGAACCAACGATCAAGTTTTTTAAAGAGATTGGACTCAAACCAATTTTGGTAGACTTTAAAGATCACTATATATTTGGTGGAGGGTTGCATTGTTCAACTTGTGATGTGCGCAGACGGGGCACATTGAAGTCATACTTCTAAGTAGGTGGGCATAAATAAACGCAGATGGTCATGGCAGTCGGTTGAGCATAAAAGGTACTGAAGAGCCGATTTGGTATGACTGGTTATGATTGACGGTAAGACTTAGTGATAAAAACTCTGGGAGAGGATTTCATGAAACGACAAGTAAGACAACTTACGTTAGGAATGACTCTGATCGCTTGCTTAATGGGTTCAGTTGCCTGTGAGTCAACGTCATCTGTAAAAAAAACTAAAGTTCGTTCTGCCCATAGTAACTGGATCGAGGAACAGTTTCAAACCGAGATAGTCAATATTGGTCTCAAAAAACTTGGTTATGAAATCGAAAAACCGAAAGAAATAACCTATCCGGTTATTTATGTATCTGTGGCTAATGGCGACCTAGATTATAGTACTATCAACTATGAAAGAGGACACCAAGAATTTTTTGACAATGCTGGGGGTACCAAAAAGTTAGAGCGAGTTGGAGTTCTTACTCCTGATGGTATACAAGGCTATCAGATTGATAAAAAAACGGCTGATAAATATAATATTACTAACCTGGAACAATTTAAAGACCCAAAAATTGCGAAACTATTTGATACAGACGGCAATGGTAAAGCTAATTTAATCGGTTGTGATCCTGGTTGGTTTTGCGAAGTGGTTATCGATCATCACCTCAAAGCTTACGGATTAGAAGATACGGTTGAACACACTAGAGGACAATACATTGTACTACTCGTCGATGTTATGACTCGCTACAAGCAAGGGGAAAGTGTTTTATATTATGCTTATAATCCTCACTGGATATCTACCGTATTAAAACCGACGCAAGATGTAGTTTGGTTAGAAGTTCCCTTTACTTCTCTTCCGGAATCGCAAAAAAATCTAACCGAAAAAGAAACCTCAGTAGACGGAAAAAATCTCGGATTTGCTGTGGATCGTCAGCGCATTATTGGTAACAAGAAATTTTTGGCGGCTAACCCGGTGGCGAAGCGTTGGTTTGAACTGGTTCAAATTCCGGCTGAGGACATTAATGTTGAAAGCCTAAAGATCAAAGAGGGTGAGAACACTCCAGAAGATATCCGTCGCCATGCTAAAGAGTGGGTTGAAAATCATCAAGAGTTGTTTGATAGCTGGGTAGAAGAGGCAAAAAAGGCAGGAGGGGATTCTATTTAAAGGGAATAGGGAATAGGGAGTAGGGAGTAGGGAGTAGGGAGTAGGGAGTAGGGAGTAGGGAGTAGGGAGTAGGGAGTAGGGAAAAAATTTGTGTATCTCATCGGTATTAGAAAGGCTATATAAGTTAAATTACATTAACCAAAAAATAACCAAAAAAGTGATGATTTTTCATAGCATCGCTTTTTTGGATTACCCCTAAAATTTCCCAAAAAAAATTTTCAAAACCCTTGACAAAAATATGTATAATCATTATTATTATAAATATAACGACGAATTCAATGTTTGATTCATGTCAAAAAACCCAAACCTAAAAAAACAACCTGTTGAGCACACTCTAAAAGGCTCTCGTCAAGCAGTAATGCATAGTATGCACATGCTTTATGCACTGGGCTATGCAGAGATTTGCGAGTGGAGCCCTCTGGAGCCAACTGATGTTCCAGACGAAGTGATTACTACAATGATGAAGTATTGGCTGTTGCCATAACAGCTTAAATTTCTGGGGGGTTTTCCCCCCAGGCAAAGGCTCCGGTCTAATCAAATAAGATCACATCAGGTTAGGTTTGGGATCTGACTGACATCAAAATTTAAATCCACTTACTGTGGCATTGAAAAAGCCGTGGACATTATGTCTACGGCTTTTTTTTGACTATATATGGGTTGATAATATGGGTTTATTAAGACTTAAACTTTTTCAAGTTAGTGCTGATTATTTTGATACTTATATACCGGTTATCATAGTAATGAAGTACACCAGATTTTTCCCCAACTCCCGACTCCCGACTCCCGACTCCCGACTCCCGACTCCCGACTCCCGACTCCCGACTCCCGACTCCCGACAAAAAAAAAAAAAAAAAAATAATAAAACTGGAGTGCGACGAAGCACTAAAAAAAAGCTAAAATTGATATAAATGCAAAAAGGCAATCA